>JAYWAI010000407.1:0-3649 GCA_043782545.1 Acidimicrobiia bacterium | reverse complement strand
CGATGCTCGGCACCAGAGGTGTGCGTCTCGGAGTTGTCAAGCCTGGCTTGTACGCCATGCAAGTGCGTGCTCTCATGGAAGCAGCCGCCGAGCTCACCAAAAAGGGCAAGAACCCCATTGTCGAAGTGATGATCCCGCTCACGGTAAACCGCGAGGAAATGGAATTAGCACGTGGCTGGGTCGAGCAAGCGATCGAAGAATCGACCGCGAAACTCACCAAGAAACCGCAGGTTTCGATTGGCACCATGATCGAGACGCCGCGCGCCGCGTTGCGTGCCGACGAAATTGCCGAGGCTGCCGATTTCTTCTCGTTTGGCACCAACGATCTCACGCAAATGACGTTTGGTTTCAGCCGTGACGACGTCGAAAGCCGCATGATGCCGGCGTATCTCGAACAAGGTTTGCTCAAGCGCAACCCATTTGAGACGATCGACAAGACCGGCGTAGGCGAACTGGTCAAGATCGCCGCCGCCCGTGGCCGTAGCGTCAAGAAGGGCCTCAAGCTCGGCGTGTGTGGCGAGCACGGCGGCGACCCAGAATCGATCGAGTTGTTTTACGCGGCTGGTCTCAACTACGTGAGTTGCTCGCCTTTCCGTGTGCCCGTCGCCCGTTTGGCCGCCGCCCAGGCCATAATTGGCGGCGGTGGATCAACTACGAAGTAACGCAACTCCATTCCAGCCAGTGGTCACGTCGTGATCGCTAGCGCGGGACGTGCAGGATTTGTAACGCTGCACGTCCCATGGGGATGGTGGGCTGGCGCTGGTGGCGTCATCACTGCGTTGTTGGTCATCGATATTTTGTTGCTACACAACGAGGCGGCCATTTCGACCACCAAGCGCGCAGTGGTGGAAAGCTGTGCGTGGATTGCCATTGGACTCAGCGCTGGGTTGGCAATACTGGCCGGTTTCGGGGGTAAGGCAGCGGGCGAGTACTACTCCGGATATCTCATCGAACTCAGCCTGTCGATGGACAACGTCTTCGTTTGGGCGTTGATCCTGACATTTTTCGCAGTACCGAGGGCCTATCAACATCGGGTGTTGTTTTGGGGAATATTTGGTGCCGTGATTCTTCGGGCGATCTTCGTATTCGCCGGCGTGGCGTTGATCAATCGATTCGATTTCTTACTTTTTGTGTTTGGCGGTTTCTTGGTGTTCACCGCCATCAAGCTGCTCACGAAGAGCGAGCAGGAAGTCGACCCAAGCCAGAATAAGATTCTGAAATTGGTCAATAGAGTCGTGCCATCGACGGATCAATACGACGGGCAAAAGCTGTTTACTCGCGTCGGCAAAAAACGGCTCGCCACGCCGCTGTTCGCAGTGTTGGTACTGATCGAAGCCACCGATGTACTGTTCGCGGTTGATTCCGTGCCCGCTGTGTTGGCTGTGAGCCGGGAACAATTCATCGTGCTGACATCGAATGCGTTTGCCATTTTGGGCTTACGAGCCCTGTATGCCCTGCTTGCCGATCTGAAAGACCGGTTCGAGTATCTGCCGATTGGCCTCGCAGTTATTCTGGCGTTTGTTGGCGTAAAAATGATCATCAGCAAATGGGTGCATATCCCCACGCCGATTTCACTCGGGGTCATATTCTGTGTCCTAGCGATCGCCATTGGGGTCAGCATGCGGTCGGGCGAACATGATTCCCGAGAGGAGTCGTGACACCCGTACCGTAAAGTGTCCCCATGGGGATTTTGGACGAGGACGTTGAGCGGGTGCGATCCGCGGCCAACCTCCACGACATCGCCAGTCAGCGCATGGCTCTTCGCCGAGTCGGTCGCCGATTCTCGGGCCTATGTCCATTTCACCCCGAAAAGTCGCCATCGTTTTCGATCAATGCCGAGCAAGGCTTGTATTACTGCTTTGGCTGTCAAGCCAAGGGCGATGTCATTACCTTCGTGCGCGAAATCGAGCATCTAGATTTCCAAGGCGCCATCGAATGGATTGCCAACCGCACTGGTATTCAACTTCGTTACAGCGACGCCCACGAAGGCGAGAGCCGGAAGAAGAAGGCCAAACTCGTCGACGCCATGGGCAAAGCAATTGAGTGGTATCACGACCAATTTCGGAGCTCCCCCGACGCTGGAGCGGCTCGCAGTTACCTACGTGAGCGGGGCTTTACTACCCAAGAATTTCTGGACTACAAAATTGGCTGGGCACCCGATGAGTGGGACAGTTTGTCCAAGGCGTTGCGGTTACCCAATGACGTGCTGAGTGATGCTGGGCTGGGGTTTGTGAATCGTCGTGGCCGTCCCCAAGATTCGTTTCGTGCTCGCGTACTCTTTCCCATATTCGACGCCCAGGGCGACCCTGTCGCCATCGGCGGCCGTGTGATGCCTGGTGGTGAGGGGCCGAAATACAAAAACTCACCTGAGACTGCCTTGTATACCAAGAGCCGCACGTTGTACGGCCTCAACTGGCACAAGGCGGCCATCGTGGACGCTGATGAAGTGGTTGTGTGCGAGGGCTACACCGACGTGATTGGTTTTGCCCGGGCCGGCGTGCCGCGGGCCGTAGCGACATGCGGCACTGCGCTCACAGAGGATCACGTCCGACAACTCAAACGATTTGCCAAACGCGTGGTGTTGGCGTTTGACGCCGACTCCGCTGGTCTCGCCGCAGCAGATCGATTTTATGCATGGGAAAAGCAATACGAAGTCGACGTGGCTGTCGCCGTAATGCCGGCCGGGAAGGATCCTGGTGAGCTGTCAGTCTCGAATCCAGAGATGCTTGCCGATGCTGTCAAAAATGCGAAGCCGTTCTTGGGTTTTCGGGTAGACCGGGTCCTTGGGGCGGCAAACCTGTCGAATCCAGAAGGTCGAGCAAAGGCGGCCGAGTTGGCGTTGGACGCCATTCGGGAGCATCCGAGTGATTTCGTTCGCGATCAATATCTCATGCAGGTGTCCGGCCGATGCGGCATCGATTTGGACCGGTTGCGTTCCAGCATCCGTTCATCATCGGGGCGGGCAATTCGCATCGCGGCACCGGCCACTCGCCCGGATGCCCATGACGGTCCAGAGTTAGAAGCCCTGCGAACCGCAGTCCACCATCCGGCGGAAATGGCCGGGTTCATCGTGCCGTCGCTCTTTGACAACGAATTGTATGCCACTGCGTGCCATTGGCTATTTTCGAACCCGTCCTTGACGGAAGCCCTCGACAACGCCGATCCCGAGAGCGTCGAATTGCTCAGCCGCCTGGCCGTGGAGGAGGCGCACAGTGAACCAGTCGACGCCGCCACACGTCTCATTGAGGAATGTTCACGGCGTCAGCTCAGAGTCCTTGAGTCAGAAGCCCAACGTGCCGATGATCCCATGATGTATAGCCCGACCTTGGCATGGCTCAAGCTGCGAATAATGGAGTTAAGAAACCCGCTAGTGTCCGACGTGTCGCGTCAGGCCTTGCTAGCTTGGTTATCGGAGAAGGCTGACGAGCAGCCCGTTGGGGCGTGAAAGTGCAGGGTATGAGCGAAGCTCAACAGAGCACCGGAATCGAGAGTGCGGCATCGGTTGCGGCAATTGATCGACTCGTGGCGCACGGGCGAGCTTCTGGCTGCGTCACGCTCGATGAAATCGTGGCCCAACTCGGGTTGCGCGAGCCTGACCTCACGCTCATATCTGAAGTTGCAGCCACATTGGCACGCTCAGGCGTGCGCA
>JAYWAI010000406.1:0-3652 GCA_043782545.1 Acidimicrobiia bacterium | reverse complement strand
TCAAATAAATTTCGCGTTGTTGCTGTCGGTCGGCTTGCAGCCGAAAAGGGACACCTGATGCTCCTCGAGGCCGCTGAGATTCTTTCTGATCGCAATCTCGCCATCGATTTGGAGCTCATTGGTGACGGGCCAATGGAGGCAGAACTGAAACGGCGAGCAGCCGATGTTCCGGTGCCCGTTGCCGTTCAATTCGCGGGCGCTCTTGACACAGTTGCCACGTTGCAACGCATCCGGCAGGCTGATGCCCTCTGCGTTGCATCGTTCAATGAGGGGCTTCCCACCGTCATCCTGGAAGCAATGGCGGTACATACTCTCGTCATCGCAACGTCGGTTGCAGGTATTCCCGAAATCGTCAAACACGGCCAAACGGGATTTCTTGTGGCGCCCGCTGACGCGGGCGCGATCGCACAAGCAATTTGTGACGCTATTGAATTGTCAGTCCAAACACGGGAACTGATCACAAGCAACGCATTCCAAGCAGTGCGAAGCGGGTACAGCCTGGATCAGAACGTGCGTCAACTTGCCGAGTTGTTTTGAATTCACATGAATTGTCGGCTCCAAATCGGGTCGGGTTTGTCGTAATCGGTCGCAACGAAGGCAACCGACTCCACAGCGCCCTCGCCTCGGTCGACCAGGCCATTGGGCTCCTCGTCTATGTCGATTCTGGGTCATCTGATGGCAGCTGCTCGGCAGCGCGGTCATCGGGCGCGAACGTCGTTGAGCTCGATCATCGACGACCGTTCAGCGCTGCTAGGGGTCGCAACGCCGGAGTCGCGGAACTTCTTCGCCTGGCACCAGGAACGCGCTACATCCAATTTCTCGACGGCGACTGCGCGCTTACTCCAAGCTGGACGGAAATTGCCGCGAAACATCTCGACAGTCGCCCTGACCTGTGCGCCACGTTCGGACGCCTACGCGAATTGAATCCTGCGGCTTCAATTTTCAACGCACTCGCCAACATCGAATGGAACGTTCCCACCGGGTTAGCCGATTCCTTCAGTGGTGTCGCCATGGTGCGCGTCACAGCACTCCAAGAAACAACTGGCTACGACGAAACCGTCATCGCAGGTGAGGAGGTCGAACTGTGTATGCGGATGCGCCAGCGCGGGTGGTTCATCGAATGTATCGCGGAGGACATGTCCACTCACGACGCCGCTATCGACCACGTCGATCAGTGGTTTACTCGCGCTAAACGAAGTGGCTACGGGATGGCGCAGGTGGCCGAAAAAACACGACACGCATCGAATTTCGCGTATCGCCGAGAAATCGGTAGAAGCCTAGGTTGGACAGCCGTCCTTGTGGCGACAGCCATTTTCGCTATTCGACACCCGCGCCGATTGACCCTAGGCGTCGGACCAATTGCCGGGCAGTGGATGCGAATTTACTTTCGCATCCGATCCGGCGACCACAGTCGACCCATTGCCCGCGCTTATGCAACTTCCATGATTGCTGGACATGTGCCCCAGGCAATAGGCATCGTCCAATATCACCTCGACCAGCGCCGCCATCGGGTGCCGAAAATTATTGAGTACAAATAGCCACCGCCTAGGCCGGTCGAGCTGGCTGCGGTAGCAGCTTCGGGCCGGAATACGGTGAGTTCATAGCCAGAATGTCGGTACCGCCGAGCTGACCTGTAGAGCAATTCAGCATCCCGCGCACGCAATTCGTCATCCATTTCGTCATGACAGCCGGGTCCCATGCTCCGAACCAGTCAGAATGAAATGTCGAACCGTTCGGCATATTGGCCATCCCAGGCATTCGATCCGATGCCACATGCCACTGATCTGAATGACCGTCATGCGTCCACCACACCCCGATTGTGACCTGCGGAAGGTGAACTGGATGACCGGCATCACACCCGAATATGCCGTTGTTGAATTGGGCGTAGCTCATATGCGATCGATGATCGGGTGAATCGACGTGGACTCCGTCCCAACACTGGGGAAATTCGAGTCGAATTCCGACGCGCTCTCCGGCCGGGCATTGAGGAATGGTTTGCAACAATGGCCCGTTGCCAGACGCTGAAAGCTCACAGGCCCAGTATTCGTGGGAGTTTGCGATGGTGCCGGCCATATTTTGCCCTGCGATCATCTTCAGACCTGCAGGCAGTTCTGCTACTTGACCGATTTCCTTTTCGGGATTCGGGAAACCTTCTGACTTGTAGTACACCGATGCATAGTCCGGCACTACAACCTGATCGTTGCCGTTGATCATCGCGGGCGCCCAATAGGCCGTGCGATTGAGTGGTCCGCCGATGCAGCTACCGTCGCCGGTAGTGCGCAGGCTCTGATACGAACTGTTCTTGTCCGCCAGCGTATTTCCGAAAAACATGTGCAAATGAGCACCAAATCCGGTTTGTCCCGGAGACACGATTGGGTCGTCGTAACTCAAGTGGGAGAACTGACATACCATCCGGAAATTCCCGGATGGTTCGCTTGATGAGCTGGCCGGCACGGAAGCGTCGTGAAGAATATATTTGTTCATGTCAAAGTTGGACTGGATAGGAGCAACTGGCCCGCCGCCGCCCACGCTTGAAGGAACAGTCGGGCTTTGCCCCGGTGTCGTTGAGGGAGCTATGACGCCAGCGGCATCAACAACTCCGGCATAGGAGAATGAAGAACTAGAACCATCAGAATTCACTACCGCGTAACCGCCGGATACAAACGCCGCAATTCCGACTGATTTAACACTCCTTCGACCCAATGCACTTCCAATAAATTTTGATGCACCGAAATTAAAGATTCCGCCGTCCGAACCAAGCAGCGTGTAGCCAGTTTTTGAGGATGCGGCGATCGCAGTAATTGGGCCTTGAAGAGTTTTGTCGCCCATAGAGCCCAGATAGGAAGCGTCACCGAACGAAAAGACTCCTCCGTCGGCCGCCGAAAGCCAGTACCCACGACCCGAAGGAGTTGCGGCTATTCCCGTAACTGGGGCGTTGAGCCGAACAGCTCCCATCGACCCCAAAAACGCAGCATCTCCGTACGTGAAAACGCCTCCGTCCGCGGCAACCATCCAGTAGCCCTGGCCGGTTGCGGAACCCACGATCCCCACGATTGGCGACCGCAAACCCACGTCAGCTGCCGAACCGAAGAAATGAGCGTCACCAAAGCTAAACACGCCACCATCAGCGGCGGCGAGCCAATATCCATCGCCTGATTTGCTCGACGCGATCCCTACAATTGGCGAGTTCAATCGGGTGGCGGCCATGGACCCGTACGAAACTACCGAACCGTTGGCAAAGACAGCACCATCGTCGCCAACAGTCCAAAAACCTCGCTGGGTTGGGTGGCTTGCGACGCCTACGACTCGACTCGTCGACGCTTCAGAATGAGTCAGAGTGGCATACGTCGGGACAGACAAGAGTGCGACAGCTACAGAAGCTCCGACAAATCGGCTTCGTCGTCTGAGCATCTGCAGCAAACGCGTTGAGTTACTCGTAATGACCATCCTCCTTTACCTTGCGCCAGTGGTCAAAATCATTATCGACCACTTGAACGCTGCAAGTGAATTTTGATGTCATATCTTTGTAACAATTTTGCCTAGTGGAAACATTTTCCCGCCGTCCGCGTTGGATCCGACTCAAATTCCTAGCCAAAAGCGACGTAATTGGCCGCCCTAAGTGGCAAAAGGGGAGAGACACTTGCCTGAAGGG
>JAYWAI010000405.1:0-25455 GCA_043782545.1 Acidimicrobiia bacterium | reverse complement strand
CGGTTCCGTATCGCTTTTTGGATACTCGAACGGGTACGGGAGTCGCTGCCGCGGTGGCGGCCGGTTCGGTGACCGAGGAGCAAATTGCTGGTGTTGGCGGTGTGCCGCCGAACGCGTCGATGGCGGTGTTCAACACGACGGCGGTGGAGCCGACGTCGGATGGTTTTGCGACGGTGTTTCCGTGTTCGGGGAGTGTGCCGAACGCGTCGAGTCTGAATTTCACGGCGGGTACGGTGACGCCGAATCTTGTGGTGAGCCGGCTTTCAGCGCGGGGAACGGTGTGTATCTTTACGACGTCGGCGATGCATGTGTTTGCTGACGTGGCGGCGTATGCGGTTGGCACACCCACCGGTATCACGACGATCGGTGATCCGGTGCGTGTGTTGGATACGCGTATTGCGATTGGCGGCCCGAAGGCGAAGGTCACGTCGGCTGGTGTGAGTGTGCAAGTTGGTGGAACGGTCAGCGTGCCGACGGGTGCGGCGGCGGCGATTGTGAACCTCACGGCGACAAATCCGACCGCTGGTGGATTTCTGACGGTGTATCCGTGTGGTGGCGCTGTGCCGAATGTGTCGAACGTGAATTTTACTACGGGTCAGACGGTGGCGAATTTGTCGATCGTGAATTTGTCAGCGAGTGGCGCGTTGTGCATTTTCGCGGAGCAACCCACAGACGTGATTGTGGATGTGAGCGGCTACACGACCGGCACCACCGATTTCGTTTCCCTCGCCCCGCTACGGATCTTCGACACCCGCCTCGGCGTCGACCCTCACTGCAACCTCGCCGTCCGCAACTCTCCCGATAGGACTGTCGACGTTGTTGACTTGACGAGCGGAATAGTGACGTCGTCGTGGGCTGGTCCGGCTGGTTTTGGTAGTTGGAGCCTCAAGTTGTCAAAAAATTGCGATCGTTACTTTGCGGTCGGTGCGGCAGGCGGGTCGACCAAGACCTTTGAAATTTCGATTTCCGGGCAATTGATGAGGTCGGCGTATACATCTGGGACCCCAGGCAACGTGGGCCCAATCGTGGCCGGAAACCAAGTATTCGACCAACCGGTCGAAGTCGGGAGCGGTGGAAGTTTCATCCCACCGCGGGTGAGGGACGTGTTTTCCGGCACCACAGTCTTCACGCTTCCTTCTAACTCGCAGCAAGGAACAGTCACACCGCACAGCGTTTACTTCTTCGTTGGCGTGAACGATGCCGGTGACGAGTTCGTATTTGAACGTCAATTCGACCGGTCGTATATCGACGTCTTTAGTAAATCTGGCGTGCTGTTGAGCGAAACTATTCATCGAAAGGCACGACAATCGGCACCTCACCAAATGCGAATTACATCGGGTTTAATCGGGGAGCTGGGTCGGTTCAGTCGACTTTGACGATCACGACGATGGATGGAGCGAAGGTTGCCGAGTTTGGTGACGGTGCCACGATCATGAAGGCAAACGCACGATTTATGACGAATGGAGCGATTGAGCTGTGTGTCTATTCGCCAGCGACGGCATCCGAAAAGGCAATGCGATGGGATTTGTTTTCGCCGCCCAAGCCACTGGTGCCCAGCATGCCCAACATGCCGTGCGTGGATGACGCCGCGTAACTTTGCCTAGCGCAATCGAGCGCGTTACGGCTTGAGAGCCGACAAGCTTTCGTGGCCGAGGCGGTGCGTCAGGATGAGAAATATGCCGACCGCGGCGGCGGCGAAACGGTAGTAGGCAAACAGTTTGAGACCCTTCCGGTTGAGCCAGTTGATCATGAATTTCACCGACGCGAACGCCACAATCCCCGCCACCACGGTGGCCAATAACGGTTTGCCGTAGCCGAAAGCGTCGGTGAGCGCTTTGTGGTCTTTGGCGAGTTCAAACACCGTTGCCGCACTCAGCGTCACGAAGCCCAAAAGAAACGAATATTCCACGGCTACAGCCATCGAACAACCCACCAACAGCGCAGCCATGATGGTCACCAAACTGCGACTTGTGCCGGGCATCAACGCCACTGCTTGTGCAAGACCAATGACGAAGCCCGTCACCGGCGTGATGTCTTCGACGCGACGAATGCGGCCGCCACGTCCCCAAATCTTCGCGAACAGCAGGATCAACACCCCGCCCACGAGCCACGCAATCACCACCGGCCAGGGCTTCAGGAGGTGATCTTTGATTTTGGTATTGAAGGCCTTGCCAATCACGGCGGCGGGCACGAAGCCGGCGAGTACCGAATACAGCACTTTGCGGCCCGAGATCGATTTGCCCAGAACCCCATTAAACATTGAAACGAAGCGCCGGCGGTACACCCCCACCACGGCCAAGATGGCGCCTATCTGCACGACCACGGTAAACGCGTCGAGCGCCACCTTGTCGACCTTGTCGGGCCCGAGCCCGAGCCAACGTTCGGCGAAAATCAAATGGCCGCTGGATGATATGGGCAAGAACTCCGTGATGCCTTCGACCACCCCCAGAATGATTGTCTTGGCGGTTGTGAGGTCGGGGATCGAGACCCCGGTGGAGGCAGCGGACATTAGTGTGCTCATGGTGCGGGCGACAGGACTTGAACCTGCACGTCTAAGACACCAGGACCTAAACCTGGCGCGTCTGCCAATTTCGCCACGCCCGCGAATGCGTGAAAACTCATTCTGACACCGTTACCCTGTGTCACCCGACCACACTTGAAAGAAAGACGCGATCGAATGATGCCTCCCATGATGAGTTCAGACATGCCCGGCGGCCCGGGAGCCGTATACAACAAGCTTCTCGACAGCCGAATCGTGATCCTCGGCAGCGAAGTCAATGACGAGATCGCCAACCTGTTGAGCGCCCAACTTTTGTACCTCCAAGCCGAAGATCCCAACAAAGACATCTGGATGTATATCAACTCGCCCGGTGGCTCGGTCACTGCGGGTATGGCGATTTACGACACCATGCAATTCGTGACGTGCGACGTGGGCACCGTGTGCATGGGCATGGCCGCCTCGATGGGGCAATTCCTGTTGTGCGCTGGCGCACCGGGCAAACGGTTCGCCCTGCCGCACTCTGAAATCATGATGCATCAGCCTTTGGGTGGCATCCGTGGCCAGGCGTCTGACATCAAAATTCAGGCCGAGCATATGGCCCGTACCAAGCGCACGCTGTTTGAATTAATTTCAGTTCACTCGGGTCAGCCCTACCAAAAGCTGGTCGAGGACGCTGACCGCGACCGTTGGTTTAACCCAGAGCAAGCCCGCGAATACGGCCTGATCGATAAGGTCATCACCAAGCAAAGCCAAATGGAAGCGTAACTCTGGGTAGCTATTTGTCGATGACGTTGAGACGCACCGCCGGGCGAGGCGGCGTCTCAACGCTCGACGTTGGCCAACCGAGGTATATCAGCGCCAGCACTGTCGTGTGAGCCTCGAAACCGCACCACCCAGCCACGACGTCGTTGGCGCCTTTCGGGCACGAACCCCAATACGTTGCGAGGCCCTGTGATGTGGCCGCTAGCAAAATGTTTTGAATACCGGCGGCCGTCGCATCGCGATTTTCAGCTGTGCGTAGCGGCGAGTCACCAACGGCCGAACCCACGATCAGCGTGGCGGGCGTCCGTACATATTTGGTGCGAGCTTTCGTGACCTTTTCAACGGGGTCGCCATTGAGCGCCATGGCATTGGAGATCGTTTCGCCGAGCCGAGTCCGTCCACCGCCAGACACCAGAGCAAATCGCCACGGCGATGTGCGCTTGTGATTGGGAGCCCACTGGGCCAGCTCGCACAACTCAGCCACGAGCGATTCGGGCACAGGGCGATCTCGGTCAACGAACATGTTCGTGCGCCGAGATCGGGCGAGCGCGGCGAAATCGTCAGGGGAGATGGCCATGACGCCAATCTACGCCACGCCTTGTTAGCAGCTAGAGGCCAGCGGCGGCGTCGCCAAAGGCCCACGCACCGGTCGTGGAACTCAACAGCCAATAGCCGGACCCGGCCGCTGTTGAAACCACCCACGCGACGGGGCGAGTGACCAGTTGATCGCCGGTGGAGCCGAAAAATTTCACATCACCAAACGTGAAAATGCCCCCGTCCGATGCCACCATCAGGTAACCGGCACCTGTAGCGGATCGAATGACGCCGATGACTGGTTGGTTCAGTTTGACGGCCCCCATGGAGCCGTAGAAGTGGGCGTCGCCGAAGGAGAAAATGCCGCCGTCGCTGGCGACGAGCCAGTAGCCCGCACCGCTGGGCGATGAGGCCATGCTGACCACTGGTTGGTTGAGTCGCACGGCCCCCATGGAGCCGTAGAAGTGGGCGTCGCCGAAGGAGAAAATGCCGCCATCTTTGGCCACCAACCAATAGCCCTTGCCGGTTGCGGTGGTCGCCAAACTGATCACGGGCGCGTTGAGTTTTGTAGTGATCATGTCGCCGTAATTCACCGCGTCACCAAAGGTTTGTACCGCTCCCGATGCTGTAGCAACCGTGTATCCGTGCCCGGTCGTGGTGCTGGCAATGCCAACTGCCGTGTCGCCCACCGAGACCCCGGCGTTGCCATAGAAGACTGCGGATCCATGGGGCGTGACCACGCCGTTTGACGCCACACTGACATAGCCGTCAGCCTGCCCATCGGCGCCAGTGACGTGGGCGCCCGGCGTCCAGCCGTAGGCCCAATCCAACGCGTCGGCCGTTTGACCCATGCGATCGGGCGACTTGAACACAATCGACATGATTTCGCGATTGCCGCGTTTGGTGATGGCCGAGAAGCATCGTCCGGCGCTGTTGGTGGTGCCCGTTTTCCCGCCCACCATGCCCACGAAATTGCCGAGTAAATGATCAGTAGTGCCAGCGGATCTGACTATGCCATCGGCACCGGTGATGGTCACGTAACTCATGCCAATGATGCGTCGAATTTCGGGGTTGTGAAATGCCACGTTGGCCAATTTGGCCATATCGGCGGCCGACAGCATGGCGTCGTTGGCCGCGGAAGATCCTTCTATCCAGCCCGTGGGATCAAACACTACGCCCTTGTCTTCGAAGCCCATCTGAGTGGAACGGTCGCGGGCCATTTGCGTCCACGCAGCCAAATCACCGCCACTCACGGCATCGGCCAATGCGTACGCGGCGTTGTTGTCGCTCGGAATAAGCGCAGATTCCAGCAATTTTTCGACGGTGAACTTTTCGCCGCGATGAATGTACAGCTCGCCCTGCTCGCGTGCCCCAGCGGCGGCGCTGACGGTTACGACCTGGTCAAGCGGCAGGCGTTCGACGGCCAGCAACGCGGTCATGAGCTTCATCATCGACGCTGGCTCAAGGAGCTGGTGCGTGTTTTTGCTGGCCAAAATTTCACTCGTCGTGGCGTCCATCACGATGTACGCCGCACTGCCGGGAAATAGGTTGGGGTTGGGCGACAGCACCACGGCTTGGGTTGTCGACGTATTCGAGGCAGGTGCGATTGTTGGCGCTGCTGTGGCCACAGCCGCTGTGGCCACTGTCAGTGCGGCAACCATGCTGAGAGCAGCGGAAAAATATGGTCGAAAGAATTTCAAGGCGATCACGCTAGCCAGAGATCGGATCAGATTTCCGGCAGGGCACAGTGTGACCAATCAAGTGGTGGCGTCTAAGGTCGGGGCATGAAGATGCGCGCCTTTACGTATCACCGTCCGACGTCGTTGGCAGAGGCTCTGGCATTGCTGGCTGAGCACGGCGGCGACGCCAAAATTATTGCCGGTGGGCAAAGCCTGGTGCCCATGATGGCCATGCGCCTTTCTACGCCCGAGCACTTGATCGATATCAGCGCTATCGACGGCCTTGGTGAAGTGACCGCCGCGGTGGTCGCCGATCTCGGCGACACGGCCGACGCCAGCCTGGCTGCGGTGAGCGCCAACCATGACGAGCACGGGCATCCCATCGACCTCCATGGCACGGTGTCGGTGGGCGCCATGGTGCGTCACAGTGCGGCGGAAACCAACGCCACGATCGCCGGTCGAGTTCCACTAGTGGCCGCTGCGATGCCGCACATTGGTCACCGTGCGATCCGAAATCGCGGCACGGTGTGTGGGTCTCTAGCCCACGCCGATCCAGCCGCCGAGTTGCCTGCAGTCGCCCTAGCCCTCAATGCCACCTTTGTGGTTGGCAGCACATCTGGCACCCGGCTGGTGCCGGCAAGCGATTTCTTTCAGGGGTATCTCACCGCCGATATTCGTGACGGCGAGATGCTCACTCACGTTCGATTCCCTATGGCGTCGCCGGGTACGGTGGTATCGGTCGTTGAGGTATCGCGGCGACACGGTGACTTCGCTCTGGCCGGAGTGGTAGCGCAAATGGTGATCAACGAATCCGGCACCATCGATGCCGCGGCGATGGCCATCTTCGGTGTCGACGCCGTGCCATATCGATCTGCAGAAGCAGAAGCCGCGCTGATTGGGTACGCCTCGACTTCTGACGTTTTTGCCACCGCAGCAGAGATCATGACTCGCGATCTCAACCCGGCCGCCGACAATCACGGCTCTACGGCGTACCGGAAACATCTGGCTGGCGTGCTGGTTCGTCGAGCGCTGGCCGGTGCGGCGGGCAAAATCTCCCTCACCCTTGGAGCAGTGGCATGAGCGTCCAACATCTTGAATTTTCGATGACTGTCAATGGCGCGGCTGCGGAAATTTCGTGCGAGTCTCGGCGCACGCTGGCCGAGGTATTGCGAGAGGATCTTGGTTTAACCGGCACGCATCTCGGGTGCGAGCACGGCGTGTGCGGCGCCTGCACGGTGATCGTAGATGGTGCTGCAGTGCGGTCGTGTTTGTTGCTCGCCGCGCAGTGCCAAGGCGCCGCTGTCGAGACCGTCGAGTCGCTGGCGGTCGACGGAGCGTTGCATCCAATTCAACAGGCCATGGTTGACCATCACGGCTTCCAATGCGCCTTTTGTGCGCCCGGGTTTTTGATGTCCATCAAGGCACTGGCCGACACCGATCCCGATCTGTCTCGGGAACAAATCCGTGAGGAACTCAGCGGCAATCTGTGCCGTTGCACGGGGTACGCCAGCATCCTGGCCGGAGCCGAGGCCGCCTTTGACACTATTCGCAACGCCCGCGCCACCGATCTGGCCGGCGACATCGCCAAGGGGGCCAAGCAATGAGAGAAGCAATCGCTGGGAAGTTCGTAGGCAACTCGGTCAAACGCACCGAGGACCAGCGGCTCTTGACGGGCAAGGGCACGTTCGTGGATGACGTGACCGTGGCCAATATGAGTCACGCGTCGTTTCTTCGCAGCCCCATGCCGCACGCCGAAATCGCCCGTATTGATACCACGGCGGCACGTCGTGCCCCGGGCGTCGTGGCCGTATTCACCGGTGCCGAAATCGCCGAATTTACCAACCCGTTTTTCGGCATGATGCCGTTGCCAGGCATGTATGACCCGACGTTTTACGCGCTGTCAATTGACCGAGTGCGTCACGTGGGCGACCCGGTGGCCATGGTGATCGCGTCGTCGCGACGCGCCGCTGAAGATGCCTGCGAACTCATCGAAGTCGATTACCGCGAATTGACGCCGGTCTCCACGATCGGGCAAGCCCTCGATGAGTCGCGGGGCGCGATTTGGCCCAAGGCCAAGAGCAACGTTTTGATGACGGCGAGCCAAACCCATGGGCCCGATACTGGGCCAATTTTTGCCGACGCAGACCGAGTGTTTACCCAACGGTTCACCCAACATCGCCAGTCCAACCAGCCCATGGAAACCCGCGGGATCGTGGTCGAAATTCCTGCCTCTGGCCCCGCAATCGTGCGTAGTGCCACCCAATCGCCACACGCTGCGAAATGGGCTCTAGCCCTTTTGGCACAGCGGTTGTCGGTGCCGGCGTCGATCAAGGAAATGATCAAGCATCGCGACCGTCCGGCGCTGTTTATGCAGGGTGCTAAATCCATGATGGCGGCCAAGCCCGAGATGAAGGGCGCCGGCAAACCCATGATGCCCACCATGATGAAACAGTTGGCGTCTGACCCGAAACGAGCAATGGACATGCAGCGTTCGATGGTGGCGCTCCTGGCTAAGGGTCAAGGCTCACGGCCCGAAGTAGTGGCCACCGACGTCGGCGGAGCGTTTGGTGCAAAGGGTGTCGTGAGTCGCGAAGACGTGGCCGTGTATGCCGCTGCAGTGCACCTCGGGCGATCGATCAAATGGATTGAAGATCGCAACGAACACTTGATGAATGGTGGCCATGCGCGCGACGAAAATGTAGAACTGTCGATGGCGTGCGATCACGACGGCACCATTCGGGGCATGCACGTGAAGCTCACCATGAACATCGGCGCCTACCCGGCATTTCCGTTCAGCGGGGGCATGTTCAGTCAGATCATTCGCGTGATGATGCCGGGGCCGTACCGTGTGCCGGCGCTGCGCTTTGATACCCAAATCGTGGCCAGCAACAAGGGCACCTATGTTGCCTACCGCGGCCCGTGGGCTGTGGAGACTTGGGTGCGCGAACGCATGCTGGATCTGATGGCGCGGGAGCTCGGTATCACCCGAGCCGAGATCCGTCTACGCAACATGATCACGGCCCAAGAGCTTCCCACCAACATGATCACCGGCCCTGCGCTTGATGTGCGCATGTCAGCGCGCACCACGCTCGACAAAGCTCTCGAAGTGGCCGAATTTGACCAGTGGGCTACTCGTCAAGCCGAAGCACGGGCGAATGGAAAAATCCTTGGCATGGGTTTCGCTACCTTCATCGAGGCTGCCCCAGGCCCGCCAGGATTTTTTGACCATGTGATGCCCGGCATGGGCGGCTCAGTCGGCGGGGAGCCAGCGCAGGTAGTGCTCGAAGCTGATGGCACCATCAGCGTCTACACCCAACAAATGCCCCACGGTCAAAGCCACGAAACCACTTTCGCTCAGGTGGCCGCCGACGAGTTGGGTGTGCCCATGGAACAAGTGCGCATTCGGTACGGCGACACTCGCGTGACCCCGTTTGGCATCATGGGTACCGGCGGGTCGCGAGCTGGCGCCATGGCCGGCGGGGCTATCACCTTTGGGGCCCGCGCAATGCGTGGTCATATTTTGGACTTGGCTGCGGAGCTGTTGGAAGCGGCCAAAGAAGATCTCATGATCACTGATGGCAAGGTCTTTGTGAATGGCACACCGAGCCGATCAATCGACTTCACCGCAGTCGCCGCGCAGGCTCGTAAGACCGGAGCCGGGGCGCGCACTGGTACCGCCGCCAAGGCCGGCGAGGCATTGCGAGTTGGCCATGAATACGACGGTGGCGAGGGTGGTTGGGCCCAATCGACGCATGTGTGTTGGGTGGAGATCGATCTCGAAACGGGCATCGTGACGATCCCGCGTTATGTGGTCGCGGAGGATTGCGGCGAGTTGATCAACCCAGCCATTGTGGAGGGCCAAGTGCGCGGCGGCGTGGCCCAGGGTATCGGCGCGGTATTGTATGAAAAGATTTCATATAGTGATTCCGGCCAATTTCAAACCGGCACATATATGGACTACCTGATGCCCACGACGATGGAAATTCCCGAGATCGAAATCCACCACATCGCGACACCGTCGACAATCGAAGCCAACTATCGCGGCGTGGGTGAAGGCGGGATGATCGCCGCGCCAGCTGCGCTCACCAATGCCATCGAAGATGCACTCGCTCATTTGGGTGTGAAGATCACCGAGCAGCATTTGCCGCCCACGCGCATCTTGGAACTGGCCGGCGTGATTCGCTAAAACCTTTGTAACACAAAGGTTTTACGCGTAGCCGTTGAGCCTACGCCCCAGTTGGCGTAATGAACACGATGGGGTCTGGTTGGTCGATGACACAGCGCGTGCCGGAGTAAATCGACACCATGCACTTGTTGCAATGAATACACGTCGAGTCACTCGTGGAACCGTTGTGCCACTTGTTGATGAGGTCTGGTTCACGCAAAAGAGCGCGTCCCATGGCGACGAATTCAAAGCCGCGCGCCATCGCCACATCGAGCGACTCACGCTTGGTGATACCACCCAGAAGCACGAGTGGCAGAGTGAGTTGCTCGCGAAACGTAGTGGCCGTGGGCAAGAAATAGGTTTCTTTCCACGGATAATTTTTGAGCACGAACTTCCCGAAGAGCTTGAACGGCAGTTGCATTTTGGGCGGCAAAATGGTGGCGAATTCCTTCATGGGCCGATCGCCATGAAAGAGATACATCGGGTCAGCCAAAGACGAGCCACCCGAGAATTCCATGGCGTCCAGGTGGCCGTCGGCCTCCAGTAATTTGGCGATCTGCAGGCTCTCGATTGGTTGCAGCCCGCCACGTTTGCTGTCGGCCATATTCATCTTCGCGGTCAGTGCCAGGCGGTCACCCACCGCCGCTTTCACGGCCGCTACGACCTCACGCGGGAAGCGGGCGCGGTTCTCAATCGAGCCGCCGTAGTCGTCTTTGCGCTTGTTGATTTTCGGACTCATAAACGTGCTCAACAGGTAGCCGTGACCCAGATGCAACTCGATGCAATCCATCCCGGCGTCGGCCAAACCCACCGCGCTGCGCACAAAATCCTCTGTCACCTGATCCATCTCGGCCCGAGTGATGGCCCGGAATTTTGATCCCATTATCGAGCGCCCATTGGACGGCCCCAGCGCCACTTTTCCGGGCAGTGCACCGACGCCTCCGGCGTGGCCCAGTTGAGCAGAAAGTTTCGCGCCCGCCTCGTGCACAACCTCAGCGATTTTCACCAGGCCGGGCATTGACTTGTCGCGAACGGTGAGTTCGTTGGGAGCCCCCATGCCGTCACGCGACACGGCCACGTAACTCAACGTGGTCATTGCCGCGCCGCCCGCGGCGACCTTGCGATGGAATTCGATCAGCTCAGGCGTCACTTTGCTACCAATACTCATCCCCTCAAATGTGGCCGCCTTGATGATGCGGTTTTTGAGCGTGATCGGGCCAAGCTGCCCAGGCGAAAATGGATCGGTCATCGTGGTGTCCAGTCGTGGTGAAAATGGGCTAGCGGTGCATGCCGCCGGCGACGCAAATATCGTCACCAGTCACATAGCTCGAGGCGTCGCTGGCCAAATAAAGCACAGGCCCAACGATTTCTGAAGGGTCGGCGATGCGATGCAAAAACGTGGCGTTCTCGAGTCGCTCCAAAAAGCCTGGCGAGTTCTTGGCGCCTCCTTCTACCATGTCGGTGAGGAAAGGGCCGGGGCTGAGCGCGTTCACGCGCACCTTCCACGGGGCCCACTCTTGCGCCATAGTTTTCGTGAGATTGATCAGACCAGCCTTCGATGCGCCATACGCGCCAACGCCATGCCCGCCTGAGTAAGCGCCCATCGTCACGATGTTGACAATGCTGCCCCCGCCGTTGTCACGCATGAGGGGAGCGACACATTGGCTGGTGCGCAGCGGCCCTTCGATATTGACGGAAAACACTTTGCGCCACAGTTCAATCGTCATGTCGCTGATACCGACCGACGCCGGTGAAATGCCGGCGTTGTTGACGAGCACATCGATGGAGCCAAGTTGGTGGTGCACGGCGTCGATGAATTCAGGTACCGCAGCCCATTCACCGACGTGGCATGCCAGCGCCAGCGTGCGATTGCCAGTGGCGTCGGAAATCTCGGCGGCAACCTGGTCGCAGAGTGCCTGTTTGCGGGAGCTCACCACCACGGTTGCTCCGGCCTGGCTGAGCCCGAGGGCAATGGCTCGGCCGATACCCTTGGTTGAGCCGGTCACCACGGCGACTTTGCCGGTGAGGTCAAAAAGATTTGTGGCGTTCGTTGCTCCGGTCATCAATGGCGGACTGTAACCGGTTACCCTCAGTGCGTCGAGCCGAAAGGGGATGCAATGCCTGACGCAATTATCGAACGTGACGGAGCCTCGGTGATTATCACCATGAATCGGCCAGCCCGGTTCAATGCCCTGAGTGGCGCAATGATGGTCCGCATGTACGACGCCATGGTTGCGGCGTCCGCCGACGACGATGTGCGCTGCATCATTTTGACTGGGGCGGGCGGCAATTTCTGTTCGGGCGCCGACTTGCGGGCCATGTCAGGCGATAGCGCCGACACCGACACAGAGATCGACACGGCCGCCCGCATGAAGGCCGATCCGCAATTGCACTGGAAGGCGTTGCTGCGTGACTACCGCCCCACTAAGCCGCTGATCGCCGCAGTTGAGGGAGTGGCCATTGCCGGCGGCACGGAGATTTTGCAAGCCACCGACATTCGGGTGGCCGGTGAGTCGGCCCGTTTCGGGGTGAGCGAAGCGCGATGGAGTTTGTATCCCATGGGTGGCTCCGCAGTGCGCTTGCGTCGCCAAATTCCGTACACCGTGGCCGCGGACATTCTTTTGACGGGCCGCCACATAACCGCCACTGAGGCGTTGGGTTACGGGCTCATTGGACACGTTGTGCCCGATGGGGGAGCGCTGGCGAAAGCCAAGGAAATCGCTGCGATGATTTGCGCCAATGGCCCCCTAGCCGTGGAAGCAATATTGCGGACGCTGCATGAGACCGATGGCATGACTGAGGCCGAGGCGCTGGCTCACGAGTACGACTATGGGTGGGCGGTGTTCTCGTCGCAGGACTCCAAAGAGGGTCCGCGTGCGTTCGCCGAAAAGCGTCCCGCCAATTTCCAACGTCGTTAATCGGGCTATTGGTAGGCCGCGTACCGTATGAAAGTTGACGTCTTCCTTTCGGCCATCGAGCCGACGGACGCGCCAAACCGGGCCCGCGAACTCGCTGCCACAGGGGTCGACGGGCTGTTCAGTTTTGAAGGTCCGCACGACGTTTTCTTTCCCTTGGTTTTGGCCTCACAAGCAGTCGAGCTGGACCTCATGACCAACGTGGCTATTGCTTTTCCTCGCTCGCCAATGCATATGGCGAATGCAGCGTGGGATCTCGCCGGGCTCAGTAGCGGCCGATTCAGGTTGGGCTTGGGTACACAAATCAAGCCGCACATCGAGAAACGTTATGGCTCCACGTGGAGTGCGCCGGTGAGCCGCATGCGTGACTACGTGGGCGCGCTCAAGGCCATCTTTCATGCCTGGGAATCGGGTGAGCGGCTCAACTATCGCGGGCCGTTTTTCACGCACACACTCATGACGCCCAACTTCACACCGCGCTCGTTGGCCTGGGGGCCGCCGCCGATTTACATTGGCGCACTGGGTCCAAACCTGACGGCCATGACGGCGGAAGTCGCCGATGGACTCTTGGTGATGCCGTTCAATTCGATGGCCCATTTCGAGACTGTCACACGGCCGGCCATCAATGCAGGATTGGCCGCGGGTGGGCGTGTCGCGAGTGATCTCGACGTTGTTGCCGAAGTGATAGTGGCCACCGGCGACAGCGACGCCACAATTGCGGCCGCACTGAAGGCGGTCAAGGGCTTGTTGTCGTTTTACGGCTCCACGCCGGCCTACAAAACGGTGCTCGATGCCCAAGAGTACGGCCACTTACAACCGGATCTGAATCAGCTCAGCAAGACCGGCGATTGGCTGGGCATGATGGCGCTCATTCCCGATGATCTGGCTCGCCGGATCGCCGTGGTTGGCACGCCGCAGGAGTGTGCCATCGAAATTCACCGGCGCTTCGGCGCTGTGGCGTCTCGTGTTTGCGTGTACTTTCCCGGTTACGCCATCAGCGATGACACGATCGCAGCGTTGGCGTCAGCCATTCACGAAACGGCACCCGGGGGTACCGCATGACGACAGATGTACAGCAGGATGATCGTTATTTGGTGATATCGGCCGACTGCCACGGCGGCGGATCGATCGCCGATTACAAACCGTTTCTGGCCAAGCGCTATCACGATGAGTTCGACGCCTGGGCCGCAACGTACGTGATCGATTTCGACGACCTGGTGAGCGAAGACGCCAATCGCAATTGGGACTCTGACCGTCGCCAATCTGAGCTCGAAGCCGATGGCATCGTGGCCGAAGTGATCTACCCCAACACCATCCCGCCGTTCTTCCCGAAGGCGTCTTTGACGGCCATTCCGCCCGCGCAAGATCGGGCCGATTACGAGCGTCGGTGGGCTGGTCTGCAGGCTCACAATCGTTGGCTGGCCGAATTCTGCGCAGCAACACCAGGGCGTCGAGCCGGTATTGCGCAAGTGATGCTGGAAGACATCGACAACGCGGTGGCCGAGGTGCGCTGGGCCCACGCCCACGGCCTCACCGGCGGCATTTTGCTACCGGGCGTGCCGCCGGGCATGGCCGTGCCGCAGCTCCACGCGGCCGACTACTACGAGCCGCTGTTTGCGGTGTGTGACGAGCTCGGCATGCCCGTCAATCATCATGGAGGTAGTGCCACGCCGCCCATGGGCGACGGCGACGACGGCAAAGTGATTTTCCTGTTGGAGACCACCTGGTTTTCGCATCGCGCACTGGTGCATTTGCTGGTGTCGGGTGTCATGGAGCGTCATCCCAGTTTGCGATTTGTATTCACCGAACAGGGCACCGCGTGGATTCCTGAAGAGCTGATGCGCCTCGACTATTTCTTTCATCGTATGCGCACGGCTGTGGGCGCGCAGGAGTACATCTGGGGCAAGTCCGTGATGGACAAGCTGTCGTTGACACCGAGCGAATACTGGGCTCGCCAGTGTCATGTGGGGGCCAGCTTCATTCGCCCGGCCGAGGTGCCGCTGCGTCATTCCGTTGGGCTCGACCGCATCATGTGGGGCAGCGATTACCCGCACAAAGAAGGCACCCAGCCGTACACCATCGAAGCGCTGCGGGCCTCGTTCGCGGGCGTCCCGCACGATGAAACCGCCATGCTGCTGGGCGGAAACGCCGCCAGAGTCTACGGCTTTGATCACGACGTTCTGAATGTGTTGGCTCAACAGGTCGGGCCACTTCGGGCCGACGTCGACGTGCCACTCGAGCGTGGCACTGTGCCCATGTACGCGGAAAAATGCCCGGCTCTATTCGGCTACGGCGCTTAGTTCTTTTCACTCAACAATTAGGGGGATCACATCATGGCCAACATCCGATATGGGGCACGCACACCCGAGCAATTGCGCAACCGCGAGCTCGAACTCACCAGCATCGAAACGTGGGCGACCACGCTCACGATCGTGTACGAGACCGACGCCGATCTGATTGCTCAAGTGTTGCCGCGTCCCCTGGCTCCATCGGCCGATCCCATTGTGCGCATTGCGTTTGCCACTGTCGACATCGGTCGTGGCTACGGGCAATTCGGTGCCGGCACAGTGGCTGTGGAGGCCGTGCACACCCGTGACGACGGAACTCAGCTCATTGGCGGCTACCCGCTGGTGATGCCGATGACCACCGAGCAGGCCGTGGTTGGCGGGCGCGAAACTTTCGGCGAACCCAAGAAAATCTCAGCGGTCACCCTCACTCGTGGTGGTGGCGAAACGCCCGCAGTTGGCGACGAGGTACAGGGGATTTTTGCTCGTATGGGTATCGCTTTCGTGGAAGTCAACGGACGCATCACCGCCGAATTGCCACCCACGCCCGACCGCAAACGCACCGACTTCTACTTCAAATTTTTGCTCGACCCCGCTGGCACCGGATTCGATGCCGATCCCTCGCTGATCTACTGTCATCGCCAAGAAAAGACACGGTCATGCTTCGCTGTCGATGGCGACATTGTGTTGCGCGAGTCACGCTTTGATCCACTTTTTGAATTGCCGGTGCGCAAGATTCGTTCGATCGAATTCGCCGAACGGGCGTCTAGCCAGACCGGCGTGATCATGGGTACTGTCCCCGGCGAATGGATCCGTCCCTTCGTGCATCAGCGCTACGATGATATGAATCCCCTCGGATCCGACTGATGGATTCGCTTGTCGGACGTGTGGCCGTGGTCACCGGTGGCGCGGGCGGTATCGGCCGCGCCATGGGGGAGCGATTTTTGGCCGAGGGCATGAAGGTCGTTTTGGCCGACGTGCAGGCCGGGCCGCTCGAAGCGACCGTGGCCGATATTCGCGCTCACCATCCCGACCTGCGTGACGCAGGCGATGTCATCGGCGTGGTCACCGATGTCACCAATTTCGATTCGGTCGTTAACCTTCGGGACGCCACCGTGTCCACCTTTGGCACCGCTCACGTGCTGTGCAACAACGCTGGCATCGGCGCGGGTGCCGAAGGAAAAATGTGGGAACACGAACTCAATGATTGGCGCTGGGCGATCGGCGTGAATGTGATGGGCGTCGTACACGGGATCAACGCCTTCGTGGGTTTGATGGTCGCTCAAAACGAAGGACACGTGGTCAACACGTCATCTGGCAACGGGGGTATTTCACCGCTGTCGTCCACGCCCCAATACGCCGCCACCAAAGCCGCAGTAGTGACTCTTACCGAGTGTTTGTACGGCCAATTGGCCGATTCGGGTTCCGCGGTGGGGGCCAGCGTGCTGTTTCCTGGACCACACATGTTGCGCACTGGGTTGTTTGAGTCGTGGCGCAGCCGCACCGACGAGTTTGCCAAGCAGCGACCCCGTGTAACCCCGTACACGACAGTGGAGGCACTCGAAACCCAGATGCGCGCCGCCGGAATCGAGCCGCAATACACGTGGCCCCACGACGTGGCCGGGGACGTCGTGGCGGGCATTTTGGCGAATCAGTTTTGGATCCATCCAGCCAGCGATCGCAGCGATCAACAGGCGCGTGCCCGAGCCGAGTCGATCACCTCGCGTACTAATCCCTCGTACCTTCGCCCCGTACCGGGTTGAGAAATTTTCAGGAGAATTTATGAGCACGTCCAACGCACCCAACTCGCCCACCGATCCCTATGTGATCGTCAGCGCTGATAGCCACGCTGGCCTTCCCACCGAAGACTACCGCGGTTATCTCGACAAAAAATTCCACCCCCAGTTCGACGACTTTCTCAAGGAACGCGCGTCTCAACTCGAAGCCATGACGGCTCTCGGCGTCCGCAATGAGGCTTTTGCAAAGTCGTGGTACGAGGAGCACGAGGAGGCGTTGCGCAGCGGCTGGGAGGCCGATCGCCGCGACCTGGAACTCGATGGCGATGGCGTGGCCGGCGAAGTTGTATTCCCCGACGCTGATGCCGTCGAAAGCCGCACGTGCGTGCCCTTCGGCGCCGGGCTCGGGCTCTCGGGTGACATGGATCCCGCCCTTGGTTTGGCTGGCGCGCAAGCACACAACCGTTGGCTGGCAGAGCTGTGCGCACAAAGCCCTGAGCGTCGTCGTGGCGTTGCCCTCGTGCCGATTACCGCCGAACTCGACACTGTGTTAGCTGAAATTCGACGCGCCAAAGAGTCGGGTCTAGCGGCGGTGATGATCCCTGCGATGTGGATGAGCCAAGCGCCGTACCACGACCGAAAATACGATCCCGTGTGGGCGCTGTGTGAGGACTTGCAAATGCCGGTGGTGACGCACTCTGGCCCGGCGGACCGTGACCAGTACGACAACCACCTCGGCATTTATGTCACCGAAGTCACGTGGTGGCCAGCACGGCCCATGTGGTTCATGTTGTGGTCTGGCGTGTTTGAACGGTTCCCCGGCATGCGCTTTGGTGTGACAGAAGCGGGTTGTTGGTGGCTACCGCAATTGTTGTGGTTTTGGGACCGCCTGTACCTGGGTCAAAAGGGTTCAGAGAAGCTCGGGCTAGATCCGTTCCGGGGAGCGCTCACCATGGCGCCAAGTGAATACATCGACCGCAACTGTTTCATTGGGGCGTCGAATACGAAGCGCCGTGAACTCGGTATGCGGTACGAAATCGGCGTCGACAACATCTGCTGGGGCAACGATTTCCCGCACCCAGAAGGCACGTGGCCCAACACCCGCGACTGGTTGCGCAAAACGTTCCACGACATGCCAATTGACGAAACCCGCCGCATGGTGGGTGGCGCCGCAGCCGAGATCTACGGCTTCGATCTTGCGGCGTTACAGCCTCACGCCGACCGTATCGGGCCGACCCCAGCCGAACTCGGCCAGGTCACCGCCGATGACCCCACTGGTGAGCGTCTGGTTGCCCGCTGGGCCGAATCCAAAATGGTCGGCCGCCACTGGCTCACCGGGCACGACTTCCCCCTCATGGCTTAGCCGTCAACGCATGGGAAGTAGCTCGAAATTTTGACAATGGATTGGTCGTACGACGGAAAAATGACGGGTGTCGAGCGTCGCTACTTGGCGAAACTTGAACCGTTCGGCCAGGGCAATTACAGAGGCGTCCGTCGATCCGAGCGGAAAACTGCCGTATTGGTCTACCAGGACCGCCATTCTCAAGACATCAGAACTTGTCGGTGAAAAGATTAAATATCGTTGAGAAGCGAGTGACCTTAGGAATAGCGATTCCGCGTTTGGGCCGAGCTCTCTCGCGATGAGTTATCCTGCCTCGGCGATCACTAGTGCGGACACGATGAACTGCCCGGTCGCCCCGGTCAAAAGATCCCGGCAAACTGCAAAATGAGGATCCTTTACATTTGCCGCAGCTACCAGCGGGCCAGTATCGACGATCAATGGCCGAAGCCATCGGCGAGCAAGTTATCCGCTGATTCGCCTCGCAAAACGTCGGACGAGCCCACTTCGATAAATCCGAACGGATCAGGTTCAACGTATGCCTCGAGCGCCCGCATCATCAGTTTGGTGGTTGAAATGCCCTCGCGTCGAGCGACTTCATCGATTCGAGAGGCTAGGTCGTCGTCGATAGCGAATTCGAGCATCGTCATATCGAAATCGTACAACGAAAAAGTTGGCGATGGCAGGCGAGTACGGTTTCGCGAATATGTCTCAACGACACCGGCGACGATTTCGCTGTCGTAGGAGCGATGCCGCACTAATGGCCAGGTCGCCTTTGAGCTTCGGCACATCGCTAGCGATCAGAACGCTGATGTCGAGAATAGCCTTCACCCGTCGACACCCCAGGGGTGAGCAACGTCATGGTCGACAAGGGCCATGACGCTGTGCCAGTCGGCGTCGGCGGGCCCGTCGAACAGCGTGGCGATGTCAGACCACTTGTGCCATTGCTTGGGTTGCGCGCCAATAACTGTCTTCATTCCGGGAAGATAGGACAAGTGCTACATCGACCTGCCGCGACGAAACTACCCGACAGGAGTAAGCCGAACCGGCAAGGTTTTGATGCCGTGGACGAAGTGTGAACGTAGCTTGGTGACTGGCCCGGTGAGCTCGACGGCGTCGACGTGATTGAAGAACGATTCGAACGCGATGCGCATTTCCAGGCGAGCCAAATTGGCGCCCAAACAGAAGTGCGGGCCGCCGCCGCCAAACGTGACGTGGGGGTTTGGCGACCGGGTTGGGTCAAATGTGAAGGGGTCTTTGAAGACCTCTTCATCACGGTTGGCTGAGGCGTAGAACATGACGACGGGGTCGCCTTGTTTGATCTGCTGCCCGTGCAACTCGATGTCGCAGGTGGCGGTACGGCGGAAATTGTTGACCGGCGTACCCCATCGCAACATCTCTTCTACGGCGGTGGGTATTAGCGCCCGGTTGGCTTTGATGGCGTCGAAAACGCCAGGCTGTTCGATGAGCGCCAACAGACCGTGGCTGATGCCATTGCGCGTGGTCTCATTGCCGGCCACGGCCAACAACAACACAAAGAGGTCGAATTCGTTTTCGCTCAAACGATCGTCACCATCGGCTGAGACCAGTGTGGTGATGATGTCGTTGCCGGGATTCTTGAGGCGGTCGGCGGCAAGCTCGTTGGCGAACATGTAGAGCTCCATCGCCGCATTTTGAGCGTCGTCTGGACCGCCGGAATAGTCGGGGTCGGTGGAGCCGATCATCTTGTTGGACCAGTCAAATACCTTGTGGCGGTCCTCCACATCAACGCCGAGCAATTCGGCGATGGCAATAAGTGGCAGCTCAGAAGAAACCGCGGTCACGAATTCGCACGAACCCTGAGCGACTGCCTCGGTGATGAGTTTCTCGGAGACGTCTCGGAAATGGTCTTCGAGCATACGCATGGCCTTGGGTGTAAAGCCCCGGTTGACCAAGGTGCGCAGCCGCGTGTGCTCTGGTGGATCCAGATCGATGAGCATACGAGCGAACTCAAGATCGGCCCGGTTGTCATTCATGAGCGAGCCTTTGGCGGCGCTCGAATAGTTTTGGAACTGGCGCGACACATTATTGACGTCGGCGTGCTTGGAGATGGCCCACACCCACTCTGGGAACTCTGGCTCGATACCGCGCACCTTGGTCAGCGGCGAGTGCTCGCGCAGCATGGTGTAGAGCTCATGGGGCGGTCCGTTGCGGTGAGCCTCGTTGCTCAAAATGTCGAGAGTGTCGTATGCGATCTCGGGAGGAGTGGCACCAGCGTCGGGAGTTAATGACATGTTCTAAATCTACGCCACTCGGGAGGGTGTGCGTAGCTCTGATCGGTGAAATCTCGGCTGGATTTCCGGCCAAGCTATGTCGCGGAGCGTTTCCACACTTCGACCGTCGCCCCGTTGATTTCTTGCTGCCATGATCTGGTCCAGTGAGTGAGTTGATGGACGAGTCGCGGCATGTCGGCGAGCCCGCCCGTGCCGGGAACCTTGACGTACCATGGCGACACCGGCGAAACATCGATGAGCACGACCGCGTCAGTAAGGCTTGTTGCCAGCCACGACTCCAGTGTTTCGAAATTGCCGTGCGCCCCTGCTGGGTCGTAACCGGGTATTTCGGTGGTGGGGCGAACGGTGCGGTTGTAGCGCTCTTGGTAAGTCCAGCGGGCCAGGAACCGTAAAGGAATATTGCTCAATATTGCCGGATGGCTCGACGACTCTAACTGCGGCAAATATGCGTCAGAGAGCACGAGCGCGCTGGGCCGTTGCAGCTGCACACCACCCTCAGGCGCGTGGGCTACGGCCGACAAATTGCCGAACTGGCTCACGACGATCGCACCGGTCATGACCGTTGCGAGCCAACGTCGTTGCCGGGCAACGCACTCGGCAAGCAGTGCAACGCCAACGCCGGCGAGTACCCACGTCAGGGGCATGAGTGAGTGGAGAAACCGGCTCTTGCGGTTGGGATGCGCAACCGTTGTGATAAGCGCCACGACGCAAAATACGATCAATACCACCATGCCGGATTGTGGCTTGGACCGACGCCGTCGAGACGTCAACACCAATGTGAACGCTACGAGGACGGCGATGCTGATCGACGTCCAGGGCCTGGCGTGATAATCGTGCGCCGCCGCCCGGCCGTAGTACGCAACTCCTCCAAATCGATTGGTTGACGGCGTCTCGCCCTGGTTGGTGAACGGCGATTGGAACCACAGGAACGCTTGAAACTTTCCCGGCAGGCACATCCAGGCCAATGCCGGCAGCACGTGCCAGTGCAACAACATTTTCGCCGCCGTGCGGGTGGAGAGAAAATTTTTGCCGTATGTTCTTCGCCAATACAGCACGGACGCCGTCGCGATCCACGCCGCGACGGTTGCCGTGGCAATGGCAGTCCTACCGAGGAATCCGTGCCACGCGGCGACGGCAACCAACGCGCCGACGGTCACGCGGACGCCATATCGCTGCCCGCGCGGGAGGCTCGTGTGACGCCATTGAGTTCGCAGCGGCCACACAATCGGTGTCACCGCAATGGCACCCAACAACCAGTAGTTGTACTTGGTAAAAAACAACCCAGTCAGCGCCAAAGCAAGCAAGCGCCACCCTGACTTCGTCGGGCGTTGGTGGGCGCGAATCGCGGTGTACAGCACCAACAGCACAAAAAATGCGCCTGGCCCTTCGATCATGACGTCGGTGGCGAAGGCCCGAAACGCCGGGCTCGCAATCACCAAGACCGCCGCCGCGCACCCTCCAGCGTTGCCCCATTTTGGTACCAATCGGCGCACCACGAGGAGAGCCAAAATCGCAGTGCCGACGTAGGCCGCGAGGCTTGGCAGCACGGCGAAGCGGGGATCGAGGCCGGTGAATAGCATGACTAAAACCACCAGCAGGCCGTCGTGCAGAGGCGGCCAGGTACGAAACGAATTGACGTCACGCAACAGGTCCACGACGCGCAGCGATCGGAGATCACCAGCAAGTTGCACGCCAAAGTCGAGATGCGCGCTTCGGTCGTGGATGAGATCAGTCCACAGTTGATCCCAATGCAGGAGGTAGCGCCGCCACAAGATGGCGGCTGCGACGGTGGCGATTATGGCGACTGCGGTGACTGAGCATCGGTCGGCGGTTGTCGAATCGGGGCGACGCTTCATCTGCTGCGCAGTGTCGCTGGCACTCACCGGGTCGTTGAGATTCACCACGACAACCGTTCCGTTTCGTGACATGTGGCGGCGAAGAGTCTGGGGTCGAGAGTTGGCACCAGTCGCGTGAAATCCGCCAAGAAATTTTCGTAAAACGCGAGTCCATTTTCTTGCCCATGAAAGTGGTGATATTGATGCATCGTCGCCCAATTGAAATACCGGTTGTCTCGCCGTTCTTCGGCGGCCAGCACGCGTAACGTGCCCGATCCGAGGTGCAATATGAGCCCTTCATCAAATGCTCGGACGTCGGTAATTTTTGCGCCTCGGCGTCGCAGCGAATGTTGCATTATGACGCCAGGTGCGCCATCTTCGAGGAACGCCGGAACGCGGTGTCTCCACACCACGGCAGGATCGATCATGAGCGCCGCGGGGTGGGCGTAGGCCGACAATCGTGGGCGAGGTTGGTCGTATGGCTGCAGTTGACCGGCCATTGCAACATCCGGCCCGGCCATTGATTGAATGAACCGGTCCAACGAGTTGGGGGCCATCACAATAGCGTCGGAGTCCAGCACCCATATCAGACGCGCACGAGTGGCCGGTTGCCTGCCGCGTTGAGCGAGGTACGAAATGCCCCGGTTTAAGCCGGGCCCGTGATACGGGTAGCGCGAATTTTCGATGAGGTGGATGAGCCCAAATGCGTGCAGTGAGCGGAGGAATTCGAGCGAACCATCGGTGGAGCCGTTGTCGACGACGACAATCTCCGAGATGGCGTTTTTTGGCAGGACGCGCATAACGGAAAACAACAAGTGAGCGATCAATTCTAATGTGTTGTAGTTGACGGTGACCATGGCAACGCGCGCGTCGGGTGAGGCGCTCGTGGATGCAGTCGTGGGCCACTGGGTGCGACTCAGACGCTCGCGTGTGTCGGTCCAAAGGCGACGCGGTCGATGCCACTTATTCACTGTGAGCCGCCAGGTGGCCGGCTCTGGGAGGTTGCTCGAAACACGCTGACGTATCGCTCAATCATTGCATCGGCTGTGAATCGGTGCGACGCGACGAGCGCCTCGTCTTGCCACTTAGCGAGGACCTCGGGGTCGGCCAGGCCCGAACAGATGAGGTTGGCGAGTTGGTAGTGGTCGCCGACTGGTACCAGCGCCCCGCCCCCATATTGCAGTATTTCGGCGGGGCCGGCCGTGGCGTAGGCCACGACAGGAGTGCCGGTGGCGATTGCTTCCAGGATGACGAGACCAAACGTTTCGTTGTGAGCGGGGTGCACCAGCAGTGTTGCATTGGCGATGACGGCGGCAACGTCGTTCGTCGACAGTGTTCCGGCGAGACGCGCGACATCGCCCAAATTTCGGCGGGCGATTTCTGATGCAAGTTCGTTGCGCAGGCCCGGTTCGAGCGGTTCGTCTGGACCAATGATCAATGCCCGAATCGCAAATTTTTCACGAACGATTTCGACGGCGTCGAGGAAGTCGAACTGTCCTTTGTATCGCTGAAGACGAGCGACCATCACGACACGGTGATGGCACTCGGCGTCGGGAAACCCGCTGTCGCTCCACACTCGGTTGGCATCGCCTAGTAGCGCTTTAGCGGCTTGAGCTTGTACATCGATACCGGGCGTGATTAGATGAATTCGGTTGCCTGATACGACATGTGCCCAACCTTCCGCGGCTGCAGCGGTGATGGCAAATCGAGGCCCCCGAAGGCGTTTGGTGGCTCGGGCGAATCGATCGCCTGGCATGGGCGGATCCAGGAGTTGGGTAGTGCATGGAATCGTCGGTCGTAGCGAAGTGATGCGCGCCAGCAATTGTGCTTTGGGGTTCGATGCGTGAATGACGGTCGGTTGCGATTCACGAATCGTGGCACGCAGGCGGCGGACGCCGTGGAGTACTAACAGCGGGCGACTCATCCGTACTCGTGGTGCCACGATGACAGTCAGGCCGAGTTCTCTGGCACGGTGTGCGATGGGGCCGTCGCCAAATGTCAGCAATGTGACATTTATTCCGGAGTGCATCACGCCGGCCAGCATTTCGCACAGCAGTATCTCGGCGCCGCCTATCTCCGCGTAGGTGGCAACGGCCAACACGCGCACCTTCGTATCGCCTTGGAGTTCGCGTTCTTTGGCCTTCTGGGTCATGTGGGCGTGACATCCAGTACCCGTGCGAGGGCGACCAAAGTGTCGCCTCGGCCGACGAGGTCGTACATACGGGCGAGGCCGCGCGTTGCTGATCGGCGGGCGCGCACCGACCCTGAATCAAGCGTGTCGCCGAGCAGGAAGCGTCGCCACGGGACCAGAGTATGAGCGGCAATTTCGAGATCGGGCGTCAAGACTGTTGTAGATGCCATGCTGACAATTTCTAGGCCCGCCGAGCGAAGTGCGGCGCGCAGTGAGGAGCGATCAAAGTACGTGATGGACTCGAGTGGGCGCAGATGGTGCCATTGACTACCGTCGAATCGGCGCGCCGGCGATCGCCAGTTTGGCGTGGCAATTACGATGAGTCCGCCGGGCCTGACGTTGGCGGCTGCGGCAGCCAACGATTCAGGAGCCGACTCCGCCAAGTCGATCCAAAACGCACCCACCGCGGCATCGCACGATTTAGACGACGGTTGAACATCCGTGACCATCCAGCCTCGTTGAACAGCGATGTCGAGTAATATTCTAGTATCGGGTTGAAGATCGAGAAGTCGACCGGGCGGCGAAATGTGCTGTGCAATCTCGGTGAGCACGTGCTCGGCGAAGCAGCGCTGGTATGTCTCGAATGTGTCGGGATTGATGAGATAGCTCGGCCAGCCCGGCGCTCGAGTACGACCCTGCGGACCAGCCGGAATGTCGCCAGCGATCGTGACGGCGTGCACAGCGTGGCACGATCGGCAGGGTTGCGGATCCGTGTCGCCGGCACTGTGTGGAGTTGGCGCGTGGCACACCGGGCACCGGTTGATGTGCTTGGTGGCAAGCCACTTTGCAGGCTCGTGTTTCGTGCCGCGTACTGGTGGGCGAGTTACGGCTTCCTCGAGAACGGCCAGCAGCTTCGTGGTCGCATGACCCCAGGTGAAATCTTGGGACCGTTGGCGACCCCGATCGGCCAACGATTTCGCTAATTCGGACGAGCCCAGGATGCTCCCCAGCGCGTCGGCAATTGCGTCGGCGTGGGGCTCCACCACCATGGCTCCGTTGCCCACAACTTCAGGCAGCGCAGTCCGATTGGCAACCACGACGGGCACACCCGCTGCCATGGCTTCCAGCGCCGGCAGGCCAAAACCTTCGTATGTGCTCGGGAGACAAACGACGCTTGCCTTGGCGATGGCGAATGAGATCTCGGTCGATGACAGCGGTGGCAGCACGACTACATGATCAAGCTCTGGATCCCCAATGTCCAACGCGGCGGCGGCTTCGCGCAGCAACGCCCGTGAATCTTG
>JAYWAI010000404.1:0-3661 GCA_043782545.1 Acidimicrobiia bacterium | reverse complement strand
TCCCGATCACCGTGGCCAAAGCTCGTCCCCAGAACGCGAAGTGGCTTGTTTTTTTCGAGGGCGTAACCGATCGCAATGGGTCAGACGCGTTACGAAATCTGTATCTCTTTGCTGAGCCGATTGACGACCCCGACGAGATCTGGGTGCACGAGGTCATTGGCTCTGAGGTCATCGATCAACACGGCGTCAATCACGGGCCTGTCGAAGCCGTGCAAGACATGCCAGCCCCCGGAAGCGACTTGCTCATTCTGGAGTCCGGCGTGTTGATCCCTATGGATTTCGTTGTCGAGATCGACGACGACGGCATCGTGCGCGTCGAAGTTCCCGACGGACTTTTCGACGAAAGCTGATGCTCATGCGCATCGACGTGTTTACGGCATTTCCGAGCATGATCACCAACTATTGCGGTGAGTCTCTTCTCGACAAGGCCAGCCGCAACGGACTCCTCGACGTTCGGGCTCACGATTTGCGCAGTCACGCCACTGGCGTGCACAAGGCCATCGACGATTCGCCCTTTGGCGGGGGTGCTGGCATGGTGCTATTGCCCGAGCCGATTTTCGCGTGCGTCGAGGCGGCGCAGCCTCCACGGCCTTTGCTGCTGCTCGACCCTGGCGGTCGGCGATTCGATCAAAACATGGCCGCCGAGCTGGCTGGTCTGGCTGACGGATTCTCGTTGCTGTGCGGCCGTTACGAGGGCGTCGACCACCGGATTCGTGAGCATTTGTGCGACGGCGAAGTATCGGTGGGCGACTACGTGCTCGCTGGCGGTGAGCTCGGCGCACTCGTGATCATCGAGGCCGTGGCCCGCTTATTGCCCGGCGTGCTGGGCAATGCAGATTCGTGCGTGACGGAGTCATTTTCCGAGGCGTTACTTGAAGCGCCCCAGTACACGCGGCCGGCAATTTTTCGGGATTGGCCGGTCCCAGAAGTGTTGCGAAGTGGCGATCACGCCAAGGTCGCGGCCTGGCGTCGGGCCGAGTCGATCGCCCGTACGCAGCGGTCCCGGCCCGATTTGTTGGGTTGAGCGTTTCGATTTCTTGGTGCCGCAAGCATCTGTGGCCTATCCTTTGGGGTCCCCATGCGCCGGTTGGCGCTGACACGTGAACGATCAAAGGCCTTGCTATGACCCCCACCGATCTGATTGATGCCGAAAGCCTCCGCACTGACGTGCCCGCATTCGGCCCCGGCGACACTCTCAAGGTGCACGTGCGAGTCGTCGAAGGCGCCAAAGAGCGCATCCAGATTTTCCAGGGCTACGTGGTCAAGCGCCAGGGCTCTGGCCTGCAAGAGACCTTCACAGTGCGCAAGTTGAGCTCAGGCATTGGTGTTGAGCGCACATTCCCGGTGCATTCGCCAGTGTTGCAAATGATCGAAGTTGTCGCCCGTGGCGACGTGCGTCGGGCCAAGCTTTACTACATGCGTGACCGCATTGGTAAGGCCGCTCGCGTCAAAGAAAAGCGAGTCTGATTCTGGCGGCTTTGGCCGTTACAGTCACACCATGAGCAGCCGCGAACCATGATTGACGTCGCATCATGAGCACAGAGCACCACGAAACATGAGCGCAGAGGATCTCGAGCAATACGAAGCTGAAATCGAGCTCACCTTGTACCGCGAGTACAAAGACGTCTCGCCGATGTTTCAGTACGTCATCGAGACTGAACGTCGATTTTATTTGGCTAACGATGTGTCGACGTCGGTCCGTGACATCGGCGGTCGGGCATGCATCGAAATCGAAATGCGCGACGCCTGGGTATGGGATATGTACCGGCAGCATCGGTTTGTGCCGAGCGTCAAAGTCATGACGTTTAAGGACGTCAATATTGAAGAACTGCCGAAGAAAGATATTTTGGCTTAACGGCCGGCGTTATGACTGCCGACGCCAATCGAGCCCGCGGCCAATATGGCGAAGATCGTGCGGCCCAGTGGTATCTCGACAGCGGTTACGACATTTTGGATCGCAATTGGCGCAACTCGTCGGGGGAGTTAGATCTCGTTGCTCGGCTTGGCGACACCATTGTGTTTGTCGAAGTGAAAGCTCGGGCATCGTTGGCGTTTGGGTCGCCGTTTGAGGCGATCACAGTGGCGAAACAACGGCGAATTCGGGGGTTGGCGGCCGACTGGATGCGGGCGTCTGAGCACACGGCGGCGCTGTTGCGCTTTGACGCTGTGGCCGTGATCGGCACAGACGTCGAAGTGTTACTGGCTGCGTTCTAGCCGTCAACGATTTCGAATGTATCTTCGTCGTCGTATTCCTTGCGACGACGCCGAAACGAGTTCTCGATGCGTCGAACGCCCCACAGCGTGATCAGCGCGAACACCGTCACCGTTGACGCGGCAATTGGTGCTCCCAAGCCGCTCGCCGATCCAATGATGGCGACGAGCATCACCGTGGCGGCCGAAGTCAAGCCCGAAGGGCCGCGAGACTTTTTTGCTGTCCAAATCATGCCGCCACCGATGAAACCAATGCCGGTGATCACCGCGTGCAGCACTCGCGTGTGATCTCCCGATGCGTTGCCGCTCAACAACAATTCGCCGAGCCCGACGGCAAAGGCCGATGCCGCCGCCACCAACATGTGTGTGCGAATTCCAGCGCTCTTACCGGCCCGATCTCGTTCCCAGCCAATAATGCCGCCGAGCCCCGCACCGATGCCGATGCGGAGCGTCAGAATGAGTTGATCGGCAATGGAGACTTCGGAAACCTTGAGCACTCCGTGAACTCTAAACGACGTGGAATGTCAACGAGGTTACGACGATCGTCCCGGTCGACGCGTGGCCCGGGAGCGCCAACACGGAGTGTGCCAGTGGCGTCGAAGGTCGGGGTCGCTCGGCGGGATGACCGCCAGATGCATCACACCGATGGCAATTGGTCCGTTGCACCCGGGGCAAACGTAGACCTTGGTGGCCTGTGAGGGTTGAATGACGCGAACCTCCATGCCATCCTCAATTGTGGGCGGAGTGCGACCGCCTGATTGTGGTGCCGCGACCTCTGGGGCGCGTCGGTTGCGACGACCCATTATTCGCTACCCCAGAAAGGCCCACGCCACGAGTGCGAACGACACCGCAAGGGCGACAATCACGAGCACGACGTCGAGCGGCTTGGCTTCGAATTTCCGGTACGGGTTAAAGCCCATTTGTTAAGTATCGTCGCCCGCAACAAGGCGTCCACCATGGGCCATCCAGAGACGAAGGAACCTGATATGCGAACTGAGTACTCGACACTCATTGTTGAAGAAGGCGTCGATGCTGACGCTGGCATCGTGACGGTGACGCTTAACCGTCCAGACAAGAAAAATGCCGCCAGCGGTGTCATGTGGGAAGACATGCGCGACACGTTTCGCCAAATCATGTTGTTGAACGTGCACCGGGTAGTGATTCTCACCGGCGCCGGGGGAGCGTTTTGCTCCGGCGCCGATTTGTGGGGCCCCGGGCCCGATGATGGTCGCGACCCGCATTGGCTCAACGGCATGCGAAATATCTCAGATTTGGCGCTCCTGCTGCATCGCCTACCAATGCCCGTGATTGCCAAGGTGCGCGGCGTGGCGGCCGGCGCGGGTATGAATATGGCACTGGGTTGCGACCTCATTGTGGCGAGTGAGAATGCTCGATTCTCAGAGATCTTCGCCAAACGCGGCCTGTCGATTGACTTCGGCGGCGCATGGGT
>JAYWAI010000403.1:0-25473 GCA_043782545.1 Acidimicrobiia bacterium | reverse complement strand
GCCCGAGCTTTGTGGCGGCACCAAATCCGGCGAGTTGGCCGACGCGGTCGATAAGCCAGTACCCATTCCCTTGAGGGCGTGCTGCAACCGCCACGATCGGACGCCCGGGTGTGAGAGTCGTAGCACCGAGCGAACCATAAAAGATCGCGTCTCCGAAGGTAAAGACACCGCCGTCCGCGGCAGCGAGCACGTAACCCCGTCCGCTTGGCGTCGCGGCCATACCGACAATTGGTTGAACGAGCCGCAGCGCTCCCAAAGATCCGAAGAAGCCAGCATCGCCAAACGAAAAAATGCCACCGTCGCTAGCGACCATCCAATAGCCGTGTCCGCTTGGCGTCGGCGCAATGGCAACGACTGGTTGGATCAACTTGGTTGCGCCCATGGACCCATAAAACTGGGCGTCACCGAAGGCGAAGACGCCACCGTCGCTGGCAGCGAGCCAATATCCGTTGCCCGTCGGTGTAGCGGCCATCCCGACGATGGGTTGGTTGAGCGCAATGGCGCCAGTTGAACCGCGAAAACTTGCCTGCCCAAACGAAAAAATTCCTCCGTCGGAGGCCACTTGCCAATAGCCGTCGCCGCTTGGCCGAGCCGCCATGCCAACAAGAGGTTTATTCAACACGGCTCCAGCGGTTGAGCCGAAAAACGGCGCGTCGCCAATGGTTACAACGGTTTCGGGTACTTGTGTCTGAGCCGCAGCCGAGGACCGTGACGGCGACGCGAGCATCGCAGCGATGGTCAGCGCCAGAGTGGCAGCCATGGCAAAGGTAAGTCTTTTCATAAAATTCCCCGAACTGCTTGACGGTGAGACGGAAAATGTCTTACCGTCTCACTCATGAACTTCGATCGCGACCCCATCCTCGCCGCGGGTAACCGTTGCGTACAGCGTTGGGGCATGGAGCGAGTGACAGTCGACGATATCGCCGAAGAGGCTGGCATCAGTCGCGCCACGCTGTATCGCCTGTTTCCCGGCGGCAAGCAAGTGCTTTTCGAAGCAATGCACCGCGAATCGATCGCCGCGTTTCTGTATGAACTTGACGAACAACTCAACGCTACCGACAATCTCGAGGATCTCGTGGTGGCAATTCTGTTTGAAGCCCACCGTGCACTGAACGCCGATGAACAATTACAGGTGATGCTGGCTAGTCGGCCTGGCGACGTGCTCACCTCGATAGCGTTCGGCGATTTGCCTCGGATTTTCGAGGCGGCCACCACCATGCTCACGCCGAGAGTCGCTCCCATGATCGGCGAAGAACGAGCCGGTGAACTCGCCGAGTGGCTCAGCCGCATCGTTGTTTCCTGCTTCCTCGTGCCGAGTCAACATGTCAACTTCGCCGACGTTGACGACACCCGAAAATTTGCCCGGACCTTTGTAATGCCGGCATTTTCGACTCTTCAGGACACACCTCAACCTCTCACACCAACCGGAGAAAGGCGGTCATCATGACCATCACGGAACCAACGCTCAACGAGTCAATTATTGGTCGGACTGAACTCAACGATATCGAAGCCATTCTGTCGGTGTGCAACACCGACGTCGATGCCGTCGAGCACATCGTCAAAAACAACGCCGACAGCATTTTCACGTGGGACTACTCGCTGGCGCGCCCCCAACTGCGCAAGCTGTACGAGAAGGCCAAGACTGGCCAGTGGAATGGTTCCACCGACCTCCCGTGGTCGACACCCGTTGATATTGAAGCCTCGATCAAACAAGACCAATTGCTTTATGGTTCTGGCATTGATGGCACGAACGATCTGTACGCCGGCACGGTCGTGGCAAAATGGGGCGAGAAGGAGTGGCTCGAGTTTGGTATTGAGGCACGGCGCTGGACGCTGAGCCAATTCCTTCACGGCGAACAAGGTGCGCTTATTTGTACCGCGAAAATTGTCGAAACTGTGCCGTGGTACGACGCCAAGTTGTACGCCTCGACGCAGGTTGTCGACGAGGCTCGCCACGTCGAGGTTTTCGCCCGCTACATCGACGAAAAGCTCGAGGGCGGCTATCAGGTCAACGCCCATTTGCGGATGTTGCTGGACGACATTGTCAACGACAGCCGTTGGGATATGACCTATCTGGGCATGCAAATCATGGTGGAAGGTTTGGCCCTGGCGGCGTTTGGTTTCATGCATCAATTCACCCAAGAACCGCTCCTCAAGCAGTTGCTCCGCTACGTCATGAGTGACGAGGCGCGCCATGTGGCATTCGGTGTGTTGAGCCTCAAAGAGGTCTACGAAGGTATGGGCGCGGCCGAAATTCGTGAACGTCAGGAGTTCGCTTACGAGGCGTCCGTGCGGATGCGGGATCGTTTCCTACAACAAGAAGTGTGGGAAAAGATGGGCGTCAAACCCAAAGATGTGTTGCCGTTGATCTTGCAGGATCAGACGCGCGCTCAGTTTCAGCAGCTCTTGTTCGCAAAAATTGTGCCGAATTGCAAAAAACTTGGGCTTTTGGACGCCGGAGACGGCTGGCTTCGTGCTAAATTTGAGGAGTTACAAGTCATCCAATTCGAAGATTGGGTTGACACTGGCGAGGAATATTCAACTTTTGCTCTCGATTCCGAGACCGCGGAAGTATAGTCTTCGTTACATAGTCGCTGGCCACACCACCCCCATCGTGGCCACCGAGGCTGGCTGGAGCTTGTCCCCCCGAGTTCGCCAGCATTTTGGAGCCGCTCTCGTCCCCCCGGGAGCGGCTCCGACAGTTTTCCAAGGCCCGAAGTCCATGTTGCTGGCACGGCAATTGTAAAGCTGGCACGGCAATTGTAAAGTCACCAAATGCCTCACATCACCGACTCGCGAACGTTGACGTTTCAGGCGTTGCGTTTGAAGACGTTCAGCGTTCCAGAAGTTTCGGCACCCGCTGTTGGGCTTGACCCAGCGGTCATGGCGCAAGAGTTGGTCGCCCTGCAAGGAGCGGGGCTCGCAGCTTTTCGGGAAGGCCGAATCACGGGTTGGGCGCTCACCAAGGCCGGGCGTGAAGCCGGTGCGGCTGCGGTGGCCGCGGATTTGAAGGCGTCAGGTCTTGAAGCAAGAGTACGCCCATGTTACGAGGCGTTTCTCAAACTCAACCATGACATGTTGCAGGTGTGCACCGATTGGCAGATGCGCAACGAGAAAACGCTAAACGACCATAGCGACAAAAAGTATGACGATGGCGTGATCGCTACGCTCGAATCGATCGATGCCAAGGTGCAGCCCGTGGCCGTCGAATTGGGGGCATTGATGGTGCGCTTTCAGGCATTTGCTCCTCGGCTGACCGAAGCGCTCAACAAAGTAAAAGCGGGCGGCGTTGAATGGTTTACCAAGCCGCTGATCGACTCGTACCACACGGTGTGGTTCGAAATGCACGAGGATCTCTTGGTCACGCTTTCGATCGATCGCGCAAAAGAAGGCCAGTAAATTTCTGTAACGAAAGTAAGGTTTTGCCATGACTCGTTTCGGCCGTGTTTTGACTGCAATGGTGACCCCCTTCGACGCCAATGGGGATCTCGACCTCGACATGGCGCAAAAGTTGGCCAAGTGGCTCGTTGCCAATGGCAATGATGGCCTCGTTGTTACAGGAACCACTGGTGAAGCACCCACACTTAACGACGAAGAAACCTTTGCTTTGTGGGCCGCTGTCATCGAAGCCGTTGATGTGCCCGTCATCGCTGGCGCCGGTTCTAACGACACCCGCCACTCGATCCAGCACACCAAGAAAGCGGCCGAGTTGGGCGCGGCCGGCGTGCTGTGCGTGTGTCCGTATTACAACCGTCCCAGCCAGGCCGGCATTGAAGCCCACATTCGCGCCGTGGCCGGGGCCAGCGACCTGCCAGTCATGGTCTACGACATCCCCGTGCGGACGGGCAGAAAGATCAACACTGATGTGTTGTTGCGCCTGGCCCATGATGTGCCCAACATCGCGGCCCTCAAAGACGCCGCCGGGAACCCGGCTGAGACAGCCAGAGTTATCGCCGGTGCGCCAGAAGGTTTCGAGGTGTACTCGGGCGATGACGGGCTTACTCTGCCACTGGTCAGCGTCGGCGCAGTTGGCGTGGTGGGCGTCGCCACTCACTGGACCGGGCTTGACCATCAAGAAATGTTCCGCCACACGGACAAGGGCGACTTGGCCGGCGCACGGGCCATCAACTCTCGAATGCTCGAAAGCTTCTCCTTCGAGACGGGAGACGACGCTCCGAATCCCGTGCCGACAAAGGCAATGATGCGTCACCTCGGGCTCAACGTCGGCTATCCCCGTTTGCCCATGGGGCCAGACCCCGAATGGCTCGCCGCCCGTGCAGCAGCGGTGTTCAGCAACTTGGAGCGGGCTCGCGGTTAACCTCGGCATATGGCAGATGCAGTAAAGGTCACGTTCCTGGGCGGTTTGGGCGAAATTGGCCGTAACTGCGCCTGCATCGAGGTCGGCGGCCGCATCATGTTGTTGGACTGCGGCCTGATGTTCCCAGAAGCCGACATGCCTGGCATCGATTTGGTGCTCCCCGATTTCACCTACCTGCGCGAGAACGCCGACCGCATCGAAGGGTGTATCGCCACCCACGGGCACGAAGATCACGTGGGTGCGCTGCAATTCTTGCTCAGGGAAATGTCGTTTCCGATTTATGGGTCTGCGCTGACGCTGGGGCTGGCACGAAATCGCATCGAAGAAGCGGGTTTGCTGAATAAGACTCAGTTGATTGCCGTGAAGGATGGCGAGCGTCGCAAGGTCGGGCCATTTGACCTGGAATTCGTGCCAGTGACTCACTCGGTACCTCATAGCTTCGCCACGATTTTCCACACACCCCAAGGCGCAATTATGCACTCTGGCGATTTCAAACTGGATCTCACACCGGTTGATGGGCGCATCACGGACCTGGCTCGCATTGGTTCGATTGCTTCGAATGAAGGCATTCGGTTGTTGTTGTCAGATTCGACGAACGCCGATGTGCCAGGCCACTCGCGCAGCGAACGCACCGTCGGTCGGGTACTGAATGAGCTCTTTCATCGCCACGAAGGCTCACGTCTGATTGTGGCGTGTTTCTCGTCGCATATACATCGAGTGCAACAGATCGCCGACGCCGCCATAGCCTGTGGTCGCACGGTGGCCACGCTGGGTTTGTCGATGAAGAAGAATATTCGGCTGGCCCGGGAGTTGGGCTTGTTGCAGATTCCCGAGGCGTCGCTGGTGGATATCGACGACTCGCGTGACATCGATCCCGCCAAGATGTGCATTGTGTGCACTGGCAGCCAAGGTGAGCCCATGTCGGCGCTCACACTGATGGCTTCTGGGGATCATTCGCGCCTCACGCTCGGCCACGGCGATGTGGTTGTGATGTCGTCCAACACGATTCCGGGCAATGAGTTCGCCGTCAACAAAGTGATTAACGGCATGATCCGCCGGGGCGCCGAAGTGGTGCACTCCGGCATTGCCGACGTGCACACATCGGGTCACGCTCAGGCCGAAGAACTCAAGATGCTGATCGGCATCACCAAACCCGACTGGTTTATTCCAGTGCACGGCGAATATCGCCATCTCGTGGCGCACGCCAAACTGGGCCGCGAAATGAACCTGCCCGCTGACCACATCATGGTGGCCCTCGATGGCGATTCGCTCACGCTCGACGACGACGGTCTGCGTTTCGGGCCTAGGGTGCCTGCAGGTTACTTGTATGTCGATGGCATCGTGGGAGATGTCGGCCATGGGGTGTTGCGTGATCGTCAAGTGCTGGCCGAAGAAGGCGTGGTGGTCGTGGTTGTGATGGTCGACGTGGAATCCGGTGCGATTATTTCCGGGCCGGAAATAATCACGCGCGGTTGGGTCTACGCGGAGGAAGCTGAGGACCTTTTGGACGAAGCTGCTGAGGTTGTGCGCGACACCGTGAAGAAGGCGTTTGCCTCTGGAGCTACCGATATTGAATCGCTCCAGCGTCATGTGCGTAAGGCCACGGGCAAGTTCGTGAATGACCGCACCAAGCGTCGCCCGATGATTGTGCCAATAGTGACCGAGGTGTAGCGGCTAGGGTCGCGGACATATATGGCAGTAACTCAGCGACCTTCACCGAAGGCTCGTGGAGGGGCGAGGGTGGAGACTCCGCAGCCGATGAATAAGAAATCAGTATCACGTCAGCCAGCGCGTCGGGGCCCAGCCCCAAAATCGCGCGCCACATCGTCGGCGGGGCGGGTGGCTCGTGAAGCGACTCGAACCGCGTTTACCGGGCATGAGAGCGACATGTGGGGGGTCGGGCTCATCGTTGTCGCCGTCCTCGTCGGGTTGGGCGTTTATGCCCATCTCACAGGGCCTTTGGGGCGTGGAGTTAGCTGGCTGATCGGCAGCATGGTGGGCGGGTTGAGATTTGTGGTCCCGGTCATCATGGTGTGGCTGGGCACCGCAATTTTGCTCGGCCATGAGCGTGCCAACCCAGCCCGAGTCGGGGTGAGCTTGTCACTGGCGATGGTTGGCGGTTGCGGGCTCCTCGACGTGTTTCGGGGGCCAACGCATTTCGTATTTCTCTCCGACAAAGTCCGCTCGGCTGGCGGCATTATTGGTCAGTTCCTGGCACAGCCCTTGCGGGCGCTGTTGGCTGGTTGGGGCGCTGGAATCGTGAGCGCAACACTCCTGTTTGTGGCGATACTTGTGTTGACGCGAACGAGCGTGAGAGATGCCGCCGGCGTTGGTGGGGTCGGTTTGTCGTTTGTGGGTCGTGGCTTTGGCGCTGCTGGATCAGGTATCGCTCGATGGTTTCGATCAGTCACGACCTTGCGCGGCGAGTCGGGCAATCGCGTCATTGATGTAGACGGTTATGACGACTATGAGGATTTCGACGAGCTGGAAACTCCTGGCGCGACCAAGGTGTTTGACCTGGAATCTCAGACGCCGTCTATGTCGCCGGTGAGTCAAGAACCGGTGCTCGCTCCGGCCAAAGTCATCACGCCGTCCAAGCCGAGATACACAGCCCCATCGTCCGCGTCACAAGACGAATTGAATTTGGGGCCAGGAGCGCTGCGAGGGGCGTGGCAGCTGCCCGGGTTGGATCTGCTCAAACGCACCGGTAGTCACGAAGTCGACAAGGCACAGATAGAGCAAGGCGGGCGCGATCTGGTGAACGCCCTCAACTCACATGGCGTGGAAGCCAAGCTGGTGGGGATGACCGTGGGCCCAACGGTGACTCGATATGAACTGGAGTTGGCCGAAGGTGTGCGCGTAGCTCGTGTCACGGCACTCAATAAAGACATTGCCTACGCCATGGCTGCGGCTGATGTGCGGATCCTGGCTCCGATTCCCGGGCAGCGTGCTATCGGTGTCGAGGTGCCGAACCGGGAACGTCAGCTGGTAACGCTGGGCGACATTTTGGTGTCGCCAGAGGCCCGCAAGGCCGACCACCCCCTTGAGGTGGCCGTCGGCCGCGACATTGCGGGGCGTGCGCTTTTCATCAACCTGGCCACCACGCCCCACTTGCTGGTGGCTGGCGCGACGGGCAAAGGAAAGTCGAGTTTCTTGAACTCGATGCTGGCGTCGATTCTGTCTCGGGCCACGCCGGATCAAGTGAAATTAATTCTCGTTGATCCCAAGCGCGTAGAGATGGGGCAATACAACAAGTTGCCGCATCTGCTCACGCCGGTGGTTACCGACGCCAAGAAAGCCGCCAACGCGCTGAGTTGGGCCGTGCATGAAATGGAACGTCGCTACGATCTTTTGCAAGAGTGCGGGTTCCGCGACATCACCGGGTACAACGCCGCGTACGACCGTGGAGAACTCAACGATGAAGTCGACCCGTTACGCGCTGAGGTAGATCCGGCGTCAGTGAAGCAGTACACCCGCTTGCCGTTTGTGTTGGTCGTCATCGACGAACTCGCCGACTTGATGATGGTGGCCGCGCACGACGTAGAAGAGTCGATTTGCCGCATCGCGCAAATGGCCAGAGCCGTTGGCATCCACTTGGTGATCGCCACCCAACGCCCCAGCGTCAACGTGATCACCGGTTTGATCAAGGCCAACATTCCCGCCCGCATGGCCTTTGCGGTGTCGTCGCTCACCGACTCCCGCGTGATCTTGGATCAGCCGGGTGCCGAGCGTTTGATTGGCCACGGCGACATGTTGTTGCTGGGTCCCACGTCGAGCGTGGCCATGCGAATTCAAGGCGCATGGATAGGCGAAGACGAGACCCGCAAGATCACTGGTTTCTGGAAGCGTCAAGCGCCGAATGTGGAATTTGTGGCTGGCATCGAAGGCGAATCTCGTGAAGGCGGCGGCTTGTTTGGCGGTTCGGGTTCTGACGGCGATGACGATCTATTGATCGACGCTATGCGACTCGTGGTCGACAGCAACTTGGGTTCGACGTCGATGTTGCAACGCAAACTCAAGGTAGGTTTCGCACGAGCCGGGCGCATCATGGATTTGCTCGAAGAGCGAGGCGTGGTCGGCCCATCGGTGGGCTCCAAACCTCGTGAAGTTTTGATGAGCGCAGAAGAATTCGAAAACCTCCGCGAATCCGGCGGCGTGTAGTCGCTCGTCGTGGCGACTCGAAACTATTTTTCGATGACGGCTTTGATGCGGGCCAGCGTTGTTTGCATGCCGGCGATTCGTTTGGCTGAGCGCTTCGTTTCGCCGCCGAAAAGTATGGTCGTATACGCCTTCTCGAGTGTTGAATTTCCGCTTGGTGGTGCTTCGCAAGATTCAGTCAGCGTCGTGCCACCGTCGGCCGAAGCAATGGCGTAGCGCCACACGGTCGAGTCGCTGTTCTTTCCTACCACGGTAAAGGCAAACTCCGAACCAGGCGTGGCGTCGATCACTCGGCACGTTGTTTTCCACTTGATAAGCCCAGATTTGTTGCGGCCCAGAAATTTCGCTCCCACTGACGCGTCGCTGGCACCTTCGACCCATTCGCATGAATAACACTCGGGGCTGTACTCGCCCATGCGGGTGATGTCACTCACCGTTGCGTACACCACCTCGGGGGGAGCGGCGATGAAAATTGATGCTGACTCTGGCATAGCGCGTCCTTCGAAATTGGGTATAGGGTCGCACGCTATGACAGAGCACACTGACGCAGCGACCCAGTTCACCGAAGTAACGAACGGACTTCGATTTCCAGAAGGCCCGGTTGCCATGCCCGATGGCTCAGTGATCGTGGTGGAAATGTTTGGGCCCCGCATAACCCGAGTGCTGCCCGATGGCACCAAGGAAACAATTGCCACGATTCCCGGTGGTCCGAACGGTTTGGCGTTCGGCCCCGACGGAGCGCTCTACCTCTGTAACAACGGTGGCTGTTTCACCGAGGTTGACATGTTTGGTCTCACATTTCCGGGTGGGTTCGACCCGGCGATTTACATCGGTGGATCAATTCAGCGGGTAGACATCGATACCGGCGCAGTCACCACGTTGTACGTCGAGTGCAACGGCGAAAAATTGCGAGCGCCAAACGACATCGTGTTCGACGCTCATGGAGGTTTCTATTTTACGGATCACGGTACTCGTAGCGAGTACAACGCCGATCGCACCGGTATCTATTACGCCATGCCCGACGGCTCGAGTATTACTCGCGTCATTCATCCTGTCGACTCCCCGAACGGAATTGGGCTGTCGCCAGACGGCACCAAGTTGTACTACGCCGAAACTCACACCGGGCGTCTGTTTCAACGTGACATTGTGTCACCCGGCATGGTGGCCGAGGCCAGCGCCATCGACTTCTCGATCGTGTTGCACGGCTTCAGCGGATTGCAGTTACTTGACTCGCTGGGCGTCGACGCCAGCGGCAACGTGTGCGTGGCTGTGCTGGCCGAAAACGCTGGCGTGGCCGTGGTGGCACCAGATGGGCACCTCGTGGCGCAGATACTCACTGGCGACCCAATCACGACCAATATCTGTCACAGCGCCGACAACACAACAGCTTGGATTACGTGCTCAGCTACGGGACGTCTACTCAAGATGGATTGGCCGTACTAGCGGCTATCTGTGATCTCCATCACCGGTGATCCTGGCGTCCAAGAGGTAGCACGGTAGCCTCGACGCCTATGGGTGAGCGCTACTGGATAGAAACTTTGGGCTGCCCCAAAAATCAGGTTGACTCCGACAAGCTTGAGGGCACGCTCATTGCCGACGGTCTCAAACGAGCGACCAGCCCCGGCAAGGCCGATGTAATCGTGCTGAATACCTGCGCGTTCATCGAGCCAGCTAAACAAGAATCGATCGACGTGGCGTTGCAACTTTCTGACGCTCGCAAGACTGGCGCGCGGCTTGTGCTCACCGGCTGCATGGCCGAGCGCTACGGAAGCGAACTCGCAGAAGCCCTACCGGAAGCCGATTTAGTGGCTGGCTTCAATGAGCCGGTGTACGTGCCGGCTGCTAAAGGTACTGCTGTCACGATTGGCCGCAAGCCCAAAGCGCCGCTGATGGACTTGCTCAATTTGCCTCGCCCCCGCTCGAGTCGGCCGTGGGGTTACGTGAAGATCGCCGAGGGCTGCGACCGGTCATGTGGGTTCTGCGCCATCCCGTCGTTTCGTGGTCCCCAGCGCAGCCGGGACGTGCAATCGATTCTGGACGAAGTGGCGCAACTGCAGGTGCGCGAGGTGGTGTTGGTGGCGCAAGATCTGGCGAGCTATGGCAAGGATCGCCCAGGCGAAATGGGTGCTGGCTCGATCGTGCCCTTGGTACAACAAGTGGCCGCGGCTGTGGATCGGGTTCGGTTGTTGTACCTGTACCCAAGTGACCTTTCGAATGAATTGATCGACGTCATTTTGAGCAGCGGCGTGCCGTATTTTGACCTCTCGCTCCAACACGTCTCGAAGCCTCTGTTGCGTCGCATGCGCCGCTGGGGTGACGGCGACCGGTTCCTGAACCGGATCCACGATATTCGGGCGCTCGAGCCCACGGCGGCTTTCCGAAGCAATTTCATTGTCGGATACCCGGGTGAGACGGAAGCCGATCACGACCAACTGCTGAGTTTTGTGCACGACGCCCAGCTTGATTGGTGCGGGTTTTTTCCGTTTTCGCGCGAGGAGGGCACGTATGCAGCCGACCTCGATGGTCAGATTGACGCCGGTTTGATACACGAGCGTTTGCGAGAGCTCACCGAACTGCAAGATGGCATCACGGCATCGCGTCGCGATGATCTCATCGATACTGAAATTCATGTGTTGGTCGACGAAAAGGGTGTCGGACGAAGCCATCGAGAGGCTCCGGAAATCGACGGTGTCGTTGGTGTGCCAGAATCTCTTGTTGTGGGGGAATTTCATACAGTTCGAGTCGTGTCAGCGCAAGGTCCGGACCTTTTCGCAGAAGCGGTATAACCGTGAGCAACTATGGGCCAGACGCCATAGCCACGCCCGCCAATTTGGTGACCGTGGCGCGTATCTTGATGTCGCTTCCGCTCTTCGCGTTGATGAGTCGGCGCGTCGATACGTGGCCAGTTTTTCTCGGGTGGTTTATTCTTTGCTCGACCGACGGAATCGACGGCATCATCGCTCGCAGGCAGGGCACCACTCGCTCTGGCGCTTTTCTGGATCCGTTGGCCGACAAGATTTTGGTTCTCGGCGCGATGTACATGTTGGTGTCCAAAAGTGTGTGGTGGTTTTTGCCGGTGTTGCTGATTGCATTGCGAGAAATTGCCATTTCGATGTACCGCTCGTACGCCGGCAAACGCGGCATCTCGATCCCGGCGCGCTACTGGGCCAAAATCAAAACCATCGTGCAGCAATTCGCTGTTGCCGGCGCGACGTGCCCGCTGGTGGCACGCCACTCGCTCACGCCGTCAAAGGTTCTACTGTGGGTCGCGTTGGCGCTCACGATGTGGACAGGTGCGCAGTATTTCCTGGATGCGGGCAAAGCTTTTCGTGGACAGGCAGCGCTGTAGTGCGCCGGCAGATAGCTGTAGTGCGCCGGGAAGTGGTGCTGTAGTGCGTGCTGAAGTCGTCGCCATCGGCACTGAGTTGTTGCTCGGCCAAATCGTCGATACGAATTCGTCCTGGATTGGCGAACAGCTCGCGATGGCCGGCATTGATTCGCTCCATCAGACCAAGGTCGGCGACAACCTCGAACGGATGATTGGCGCGATCGAGTTGGCGATCGGGCGAGCCGATGCGGTCTTAATTTGCGGTGGTTTGGGCCCGACCCAAGATGACATCACCCGTCTCGCCATCGCGTCGATCATGGGCGTCGAATTGGTGCGAGACGCCAAGATTGTGGATCACATTCGTACGCTGTTTTCGAGCCGCGGTCGGGTGATGGCAGCTAACAACGAACTCCAGGCCGACGTCCCCGTTGGCGCGACGATTATTCATAATCCTCGCGGTACTGCGCCGGGATTGATCTGCCCGGTGCGTTCCCCAGACGGTCGTGATGTGGTGATGTACGCCATGCCTGGCGTGCCATATGAAATGCAACAAATGATGACGGGCACCGTGATCCCTGATCTGATCGTGCGCAATGGCGACCCTGGCACCATTCGGTCGCGCACCCTTCGCACATGGGGATTGGCTGAATCCACATTGGCGGAATTGATTGCGCCGCGCCTCGATGCGCTGGAAACCGCCGCCGGCGCCACTATCGCGTTTTTGGCATCAGGCATGGAAGGAATCAAGGTACGCGTCACCACCAAAGCCGCCTCAGAGGCAGCCTGTAATGAGCGCCTTGACGCCGAAGAAAAGTTGTTGCGTGACCTGCTCGGTGACTACGTGTTTGGGCTTGACGAAGTCACTATGGAAGCTGCTGTTTTGGCGCTGTTGGGCGGGCGCGGGTGGACGTTGGCGGTAGCCGAGTCTGTCACGGGTGGCTTGATTTCCCAACGAATCACCGACGTGGCTGGCGCTTCGGCGAGTTTCCGCGGCGGTGTCGTGAGTTACGCCACCGCCGTGAAACGCACGCTTCTGCATGTGTCAGATGGCCCCGTCGTGTCAGAGCGTTGTGCGTTGGAAATGGCGATCGGGGTGCGTGAGTTGTTGGGTGCCACTGTTGGCCTTAGCGTGACAGGCGTGGCTGGCCCAACCGAGCAAGATGGGCAGCCAGTAGGAACGATCTGGTGCGGTTTGGCGCTGCCCGATCGAGAGCCAGAGGCCCTCGGTATGAAAGTTCCTGGGGATCGTCGCCGCATTCGGGAATTCGCGTGCATCAACGCACTGGACGCATTGCGACAACGACTGCGCTAGTGGCTAGTTGCCTTCTGGCGTGAAGGTCACAGGCAACGATACATAGCCCCGCACAAATGCCGTCTCGTTGTACGTGGGTGTGAATCCAGGCGCCACACGAATATCGGGCAATCGTCGAATGAGTTCCTCGAAGCACACCCGGATTTCCATGCGGGCCAGATTGATACCGAGGCAGAGGTGAGGGCCGAAGCCAAAACCAATGTGCGGGTTTGGTGAGCGAGTGGTGTCGAAGTACTCAGCCGTGTCGCCAAAGACGGACTCGTCACGGTTGGCGGCTCCGTACATCAAGAGCACTTTTTGGCCTTCCTTAATCGCAATGCCATGAAGATCCGTATCGGCCGTAGCAGTGCGGCACATGTTCATCACGGGAGTGGCCCAACGCACGAATTCATCGACCGCCAGCGCGAGTCCGCCAGGATCGGCCACCAGAGCGTCCCACTGATCTCGATGGTTGGAGAGTTCCCACATGGCCGTCGAAATGGACGCCCGGGTCGTGTCGGAGCCGCCGACGAGCAGAAGCAACGCCTCGTCGGTCAGAGCGTCCATCGACATTGGGCAGCCGTCGAGCGCTGCCATCCTGGCCTGGGTAAGGCGGCTCAAAAGATCGTTTTGGGGAGCCGCTGCTTTGGCCGTCATGACCTCCTCGCCATAGGTACGCCACTCCATGAGCGCCAAAATTTTGTCCGGCGTCTGGAAGCGAACACCGTCTCCGAGATTGTTGACCATGTCGCCCCACACTCGCAGCGTGTCCCACATTTTGGGATCAAAGCCGAGCTTCTCGAAGATGATCGAAACAGGGAGTGGAGCCGCCAAGTCGTTCACCAAATCGGCGCGCCCCATCGGTGCGAATGCGTCGATGAGTTCATTCACGACGGCTCGCACATGGGGCTCGAGCGCGTGCACTGCTTTGCGAGTGAACTGGTCACCCACGATGCTGCGCTGCTCGGCATGATGCGGGTTGTCGAGATCGATCATGGACTGCGTGGAAACCTCTTTTGTCATTATCGGTCGTGTGCCGGCATCTGAGGACCACAGTGCCGGGTTGCGTTCGATGGCCACGATGTCGGCGTGGCGGGTGATGCCAAACACATTGTTGTGGGCGTCCCAGTAGACAGGCGCGTTGTGGCGCATCCACGCAAACGTCGGCGACGGGTCGCCCATGTAGAGCGCCGGGTCGAGCACGTCGAGATCGTTGTTGAGCATCCGGTCATTCTGGGCCATCGGGTGCCCCCGACGCCACGCGGAGGGCATGTGGGCGAAGCGGCACGGTGACGGTGGTGCTAAATTTCTGAAATCTTCCCCTGAAATCTTGACCGAACCTCTGTTCGCAATTACACTGTTGTTATTCGTTGCAGCGAATTGTTGCGGTCCACACAGTTGCGGGCGCGGCACCTTTAAACCAGAGTGTTACACCCTGTATTTATAGTTCCACCCAGCCGTACCGATCGGGCGAAACGCCCTCAATCAAACCGCATTACTCATCACACTCACTGTTCAGGGATAGGAAGATCATGGATCGCGATAAAGCACTCGAAATGGCGTTGGCCTCAATCGATAAGCAATTTGGTAAGGGCTCCATCATGAAGATGGGGGAGAAGGGTTCACTTGCCATCGATGCCATTTCTACGGGCACATTGGCACTCGATGTTGCGCTGGGTATTGGCGGCGTACCACGGGGCCGTGTTGTTGAAATCTTTGGGCCAGAATCCTCAGGTAAGTCGACGCTTGCTATGCACATCGTGGCTGAAGCCCAACGCAACGGTGGCATCTGCGCCTACGTTGATGCCGAGCATGCCATGGATCCGATTTACGCCAAGGCCATCGGCGTCGATATTGATGAACTCCTCATCTCCCAACCCGACACAGGTGAGCAAGCGCTAGAAATCGTTGACATGTTGGTGCGCTCTGGTGCGATCGATGTCGTCGTGATCGACTCGGTTGCTGCGCTCACGCCCCGAGCTGAAATCGAAGGAGACATGGGCGACACGCACGTGGGCTTGCAAGCCCGCCTGATGAGCCAGGCCCTGCGCAAACTCACCGCTAATCTCAACAAAACCAACACCGTGGCGATTTTCATCAACCAACTTCGCGAAAAAATCGGCGTCATGTTTGGCTCGCCAGAGACAACTCCGGGCGGCCGTGCGCTGAAATTCTATTCGTCGGTGCGTCTTGATATCCGTCGCATTGAAAGCCTCAAAGATGGTGCAGAAATTGTAGGTAACCGCACCCGGGTCAAGGTCGTAAAAAACAAGGTCGCACCGCCGTTCAAACAAGCCGAATTCGACATCATGTACGGCAAGGGCATCAGTCGAGAAGGCTCTGCTTTGGATCTAGCGGTCGAGTTGAACATTGTGCGCAAATCGGGCGCATGGTTTACCTATGAGGGTGAACAACTTGGCCAGGGTCGAGAAAATGCGAAGAACTTCTTAATCGAGAATCCTGAAGTGATGATGGAAATTACCGAGAAGGTAATCACGGCTACTGGCATAGGCGGTGCCCAAGCCGAAGTCGAGGACTTCTCGAAAGACAACGAACCAATTGATCTAAAATAAGTGCAGCTTCGGGCCGGGTGGGGATTTTCGCATTCGAAATTCCCCACCCCCGGGCCGTAGCCGGAATTGTGGCGCAGCCCGGGGAAGTGCCACGGCGTAACCTGGCGACGTGACCAAGAAGTATCTGGTGCGTACCTACGGGTGCCAAATGAACGAGCACGACTCCGAACGAATCAGTGGCCTGCTTGACGCTGACGGTATGGAGCCAACGGAGTCAGCCGACGAAGCCGATGTGATCGTGCTGAACACGTGTTGTATTCGTGAAAATGCCGACGACAAGTTGTATGCCCATCTGGGCAATCTGAAGCCGCTTAAGGCACTGCGGCCCGACCTTCAAATTATGGTCGGCGGGTGCCTTGCTCAGAAAGACCGCGATCTCATTCGTGAAAAAGCCGGGCACGTCGACGTTGTCTTTGGCACTCACAACGTGCACCGGGCCGTTGAGCTCATGCACGAATCGCGTTCGGGTGGACCGCTCGTGGAGATTCTCGAGGCAGCAGTTGTTGAAAACGATGCCGCGTTCCCTTCTGCGCTTCCCGCTCGGCGAGAGCTGCAACATGCCGCTTGGGTCACTATTCAAATCGGATGCGACAACTCGTGTGCGTTCTGCATCGTGCCAGCGGTGCGCGGCGAAGAGATCAGCCGTCCGTTCGCTGATGTCATCGCCGAGGTCGAAGGCCTTGCTCGTGATGGAGTCAGCGAGATCACCTTCCTGGGCCAAAATGTCAACTCGTATGGTCGTGACCTCACGCTGTCGGCTCGTCAAGCTGGCAACGAAGGCAGGATCAAGCCTCTTTTTGCTGAACTCCTGGTTGCTTCAGGCGCAGTGCCCGGCATCAAACGCATTAGGTACACGTCGCCGCATCCTAAGGACTTCCGTGCCGATGCCATTGCCGCCATGGCGCAAACGCCCGCAGTGTGTGAGCACCTCCATCTCCCCCTGCAATCGGGGAGCGACACAATTTTGTCTGCCATGCACCGTGGGTATTCGGGAGCGCGCTATCTCGACAAGATCGTCGCCGCTCGAGCCGCGATCGACGACCTGGCGGTGACGACTGACATTATTGTTGGTTTTCCTGGCGAGACAGAACGTGACTTCGTAGACACACTCGAAATAGCTGCCGAGGCGCAATACGACAGCGCTTATGAATTCATCTTTTCGCCCCGCCCTGGCACTGAGGCGGCCGACATGGTCGATCGATTTGTTGATCCAGCGGTCGTCGCTGAGCGATTCAAACGGCTGCATGTTGTCGTTGAGCGTTCGGCACTGGCAAAACATCATGCGCGTATTGGCCGCGTTGAGGAAGTCGTCGTTGAGGGCCCCAGCAAGAAGGATCCTGCCGTCACGACCGGGCGGACTCGGCAAAACAAGCTGGCCCACTTTCGCAGCGATCGTCCACTGCGCCCGGGCACATATTGCAGCGTAGAAATAACCGCTGCTGGTCCACACCACCTCATGGCTGAGTTACGTGACATTGTTTCCCTGCCGACCTACAAGACGAAGATCCCGGTCGTCGTTGGTTAGCTCCACAGCTACGGTGGCCCCATCTCGCCACATGGTCTTGTTGGGGCCCACAGCGTCGGGAAAATCTCAACTGGCGATGACCCTCGCTGCTGTCCGCCCCGGCACTGAGTTGGTCATCGTCGACTCGATGCAGGTCTATCGCGGCATGGATATTGGGACCGCCAAGCCGTCACCGGCTGACCAAACGCTTGTGCCGCACCATCTCATCGACCTCGTGCACCCTGGCCACGACTACACGGTCAACGAGTTTCAGTCGGCGTATGCTGCGTGTATTGCCGACATTGAGCATCGAGGGGCGCGAGCCCTGATTGTCGCAGGCACTGGATTGTATCTGCGAGCGATCACTGACGGGTTGACCATGGCCGGTCAATATCCCGAAGTTCGCACACAATTTGAGCATCAGACTACCGAGGCGTTGTTCGACACGTTGACCGGGCTCGATCCGATCGGGGCCCAACGTATGGAACCGACAAATCGTCGCCGAATCGAACGGGCCCTTGAAGTGTCGATGGGATCCGGTACTCCGTTTTCGAGTTTTGGGCTCGGTTTCACGAAGTATCCGCCGTCGTCAATGGTGCAGGTTGGCATCCGCTACGAGCGGGTCGTTCAAGCCAATCGGGTCGAAGCGCGGGTGCACGACATGATGAACGCGGGATGGCTCGACGAAGTCACGCAGCTCGCCACTGCCCCGATTGGTCGCACGGCGGCTCAGGCCCTCGGCTATCGGGAACTGCTCGACCACCTACGAGGGCGATCAAGCCTGGATGAAGCAGTCGGCCAAACCGTGATACGGACACGGCAATTTGCGGCTCGTCAGATTCGGTGGTTTCGTCGGGACCCGCGTATCAACTGGCACGAAATACGGGCCGATGGAAATTCGATCGAACTTTTGGACGATGTGCTGCGAGAATATGACCGATGCATCAATCCAGGACGATAAGTCGTATGCGTGAAGACCAATGACGTCAGGTTTCCCTACGATGCGAGTTACTAAGCACCACGGGTTGGGCAATGACTTTCTCGTGTACCTCGGTCCCGTTCCGCTAGTCGGCGCCGAAGTTTTGGCTCGTCGATTGTGTGATCGACGGATGGGCATCGGCGCCGACGGCCTCATCTTTGGTGCGCCGACCAACGACGCGGACGTCGAGTTCGTTCTCTTCAATGGGGACGGTTCGGCAGCAGAAATTTCCGGCAACGGCATTCGATGCCTTGCCCAAGCAGTGGTACGCAGCCAGGCCCGTGACCGGTCGTGCGCGGCCGAGCCAACGGCTGTGAGCCTGAGAATCAAGACCTCCAGCGGCGTCCGTTCAGTGGAGGTCACCGCCGGCTCGCACGATGCCGAGGTCATGGCTACGGTCGATATGGGCTCAGCCCTGCCGATCGAGGCGCCCGATGGATGGCATTTGTTGGAAGTACATCCCGACAGACCCGTGGCCCACCTCAGTTTGGGCAATCCTCACGCAGTGGTTCTCACCGATGACGTTGCTTCGGTCGATCTCGAGATGCTCGGATCACTCGTGCCGTTGATCAATCTTGAAATCGTGGAACCCGGGCCGGAACCAAGCGCTATCACGATGCGCGTGCATGAACGTGGTGTTGGCATTACTTTGGCTTGCGGATCGGGCGCCACCGCTAGCGCCGTGGCCGCTCGAGGGTGGGGAATAGTGAGTAGCGACGAGGTTATAGTCCACCAGCCGGGTGGGACTGCGTTGGTGCGGTTTGACGGCGATCAGATCACGCTCGTCGGGCCGTCTGTATTCGTTGGGTCGATTGACGTAGACACTGCGTTAGTGAAGGGGACACAATTGTTATGACGACGCCGTATAACGAGGCCCTGGGTGCAACACTCATCGATCGGACGATCCGAGAAAAGATCGTGTTGGTTGGCGTTACGCTCAATCACCAGTCGGCCGATGAAACCGACGAAAGTCTGGACGAACTGGCTCGGTTGGTCGACACCGCCGGGGCCGACGAGGTCGGCCGAATTACCCAGAAGCGTGACACGCCTGATCCCGCCACATATATCGGAAAAGGCAAGGTCACGGAAGTACTCGAAGCGAGCCTTGCGCTCGACAGCGACACTGTGGTGTTTGACAACGAGTTGAGCCCTGGCCAGCAATACAACCTTGAAAAAATATTGGGACGCACTGCGCTCGATCGGACGGCGGTGATCCTCGATATTTTTGCGCAGAATGCCCATACGCTGGAAGGTAAAGCTCAAGTCGAACTTGCGCTCCTGCAATATCGACTGCCGCGGTTGCGAGGAAAAAGAGCAAATCTCACACAGCAAGCGGGTGGCATCGGCACCCGAGGTCCGGGCGAAACACGCCTTGAAACTGATCGCCGGCACATACGCGATCGCATCACGAAACTGAAAAAAGATCTCGTAGGTCTGCAGCACTCGCGCCAGTTGCAACGAAAGCAGCGCGGGAAAACCCGGCTCCTCAACGTATCGATTGTGGGATACACCAACGCCGGGAAATCGACGCTGCTGAATCGTCTGACCAATGCGGGCGTACTCGTCGAAAACCGACTCTTCGCCACTTTGGACCCCACGACACGTCGTTTGGCATTGCCGGGCGGCGAAACTGTCCTTTTGACCGACACCGTTGGATTCGTGCGCAATCTCCCCCACCAGTTAGTAGAGGCTTTCAAATCGACACTCGAGTTGGTCACCGAAGCTGACCTACTCGTACATGTCGTGGACTCGTCGTGCGCCGATCCCGATGGTCAGATAGCGGCGGTTCGTGATGTACTTAACGCTATTGGTGCTGGCTCGGTACCGGAGTTATTGGCTTTCAACAAAATTGATGTCACGTCCCGAGGACAATCGCTCGTTGATCTTCACGTCGGCTCAGTGGCCTTTAGCGCGGTGACTGGCGAGGGAGTCGAAGAGTTGCTGTCGACCGTTGGTGACCGTTTGCGAGCGCTCGCGTTGGTGACCGAATTGCTGATCCCCTATGAACGCGGGGAGGTCTTGGCGGCCGTGCATCGCGAAGGCGAAATGGTGTCAATCGAGCACACCGATGAAGGCACGCTCGTGCGGGTACGGATGGATGACGCAGGTCGCGGCAAGTTTCGCGAATATGTCACCTCGTGAGCACACCCACACCTTTCGTCCCGCCGCCCTACCCATACGATCGTCTCGACGAGGCCAAAAAATTGGCGAATCGATTCGAGGGTGGGGCAATAGAGCTCTCGATCGGTACACCGTGTGACTCGCCGCCGCCGGCTGTCATCTCTGCCATGAGCACCAGCAACACTGAACGTGGTTACCCGATGTCACTGGGCCAGGAGTCGTATCGAACCGCAGCGGCTCAATGGATGAAGCGCCGTCTCGCTGTGGATGTGCCGACGTCTGCCATTGCGGCATGCATTGGCACAAAGGAGTTTGTGGCGACGACGCCCCAGTACCTCAAGTTGCGTTCCCCGGCAAAAGACACTGTGCTGTACCCAGCGGTTTCGTACCCCACGTACGAGATGGGGGCGACGCTCGCCGGTTGTCGTGCCGTGGCCGTGCCGGTCGACGAACAGTGGCGCCTACGCCTTGACGCCATCGATGTAGGCGACGCCGAACGAGCGCTCATGCTTTGGACCAATTCGCCGAGTAACCCTACGGGCGCGTTGGACGATTTGGGTGCCGCGGCAGCGTGGGGTCGAACCCACTCAGTGCCCGTATTCTCCGACGAGTGCTACGTCGAGTTCACGTGGAATGGTCCGCGTGAATCAATTCTTTCTGAAGGCAGCAGCGGCGTGGTGGCGGTGCATTCGTTGTCAAAGCGGTCAAACCTGGCGGGTGGCCGGGCAGGCTTTTACGCAGGCGACTCCGAACTCGTTGCGTATCTCGGCGAGGTACGCAAACACGTCGGTATGATGGTTCCTGGCCCGATTCAAGCAGCGGCCGTGGCTGCTTGGAATGACGACGAACATGTCGAGCTTCAGCGCGCGGTCTATCTCGGGCGTCTTGGGCGCACGGCCGCCATTTTGTCAGCGTGGAGCAATATCGACATCGAACTTCCCGATGGCGGGTTCTATTTGTGGTTCCGCGCTCCCGACGGTGACGCGTGGGGATATGTAGAACAACTGGCACGCCAGGGTGGAGCTGTTGTGAGCCCAGGTGAGTTTTACGGTCCCGCTGGCCGTGAATACGTACGAGTTGCGGTTGTTCAACCGGATGCTCAGCTCGAGCTACTGGCTCAGCGCCTCGGGGTTTGACGGTCGCTGCGGCTGCTTCGTTTAGGGTGACGAGATGCCTGATTTGTCAGCCCTCATTGAAGACCTTTGGGATCGTCGTGCCGATGTGCCAGCCAGCGACGTGGGTAGTGCCGCCATCGTCGATGAGGCAATTCGTTTGCTCGACTCGGGGAAAGAACGTGTCGCCGAAATTGTCAATGACGGAAGCGCCTATGGAACTGTGAAGGTGAACGATTGGCTCAAGAAGGCGATCTTGCTGAAATTTAAGTTCGCACAAATGGAAACCCTCGAGGTTGGCCCGTTTGAATACGCCGATAAGTTGCCGCTCAAGCGTGACTATCAAGCCAACGGCGTGCGGGTGGTGCCCGGCGCTTCGGCACGAGTCGGCTCATATTTGGAGCCGGGCGTGATCATGATGCCGAGCTACGTCAATATCGGTGCTCGAGTGGGTTCGGGCACGATGGTCGACACGTGGGCAACTGTTGGGTCGTGCGCCCAAATCGGTCGCAACGTACACCTGTCGGGTGGGGTGGGCATTGGCGGTGTTCTGGAGCCACCACAAGCCGCACCGGTGTTCATAGAAGATGAGTGCTTGATCGGGTCTCGATGCATTGTGGCGGAAGGGGCCAGAGTCGGCACGGGAAGCGTGTTAGGTGCTGGTGCGATCTTGACAGCCACTATTCCGGTAATTGACGCACAGACAGGTGAGGAAATCAGCCGTGGTTTCGTGCCACCGTGGTGTGTGGCTGTCGCCGCAACACGTAGCCGAGTTTGGCCGGGCGGCACATTCGGAATGCCTTGCGTACTTGTGATCAAACGACTTAACGAAGGCGAGCGTCACGACAAGTCGAAACTCAATGATGTGTTGCGCGACTCGGGTGCGACCGTCTAGCGACGCCCGGTCGCTCCCGAGTCGTTACAAACAGCGAACAGCGTTACAGGCGCCGCAACACGGTCACGACACGCCCGAAGACAGTCACCTCATCGGGACTGAATTCCATTGGTGACAACCGGGGGTTGGACGGCACCAAGATGACCTTGTCGCCCTTACGTTGGAACGTCTTGACGGTGGCTTCCTCGCCTGGAATGCCGGCGACCACAATCTCGCCGTTGCGAGCGCTGAGTTGTGCCGAGACCACGACGTAGTCGCCGTCCAAAATTCCCGCGTCGACCATTGAATCACCGCGCACCCGCAACATAAAGAGATCACCGTCAGGTACGAAGTCGGCTGGGAGTGGCAACAACTCCTCGACGTTTTCTTGAGCGAGAACATTGGTGCCAGCAGCTACATCGCCAACTAGTGGAATATGGCGGGCGGGCCGACGCTCGGCGATCATGTGGCTCGACGCATCGAAACGCACCTCTATTGCCCGGGGCTTGGACGGATCACGACGCAAATACCCCAGCCGCTGCAACGTAGCCAGATGCGAGTGCACGGTAGACGGTGATGAAAGCCCGACCTCGTCGCCGATTTCGCGTACCGACGGGGGATACCCGCGATCGTGCATGGATTTATCGATACACTCGAGCACTTGCAATTGGCGCTTGGTGAGGGCCTTTGGTTTCTTTTCGGCCATGGGTTTCTCCTCGTTTCGGCGACGCCTCCGCAGCCCCGCATATGGTGCGCCATGTAGCGCTTTGAGCGATATGCGCGATTTCACAATCGAACATGTGTATGCATCCTACTGAAAACATCGATGAGTGTCAAACATTTGTTCTTGCGATTTGTTTGGCTCGAATGGTTGACAATCGAACACTGGTTCTGCTTAACTTACGAACAATCGTTCGCGAACAAAGGTTCGTTTCCAATCTAACCCAGGGAGGGTTGTCATGGCAGCTATTGCGTATCCAGCGCCAATTTCGGCAAAGCAACGTGGCCATAGCGTTGAATTTTTATCTCCTGACACGGAGCGTTCGCGCCCGCAACTTGTTGTACTCGTCGGCGGTCGCGATGCTTCGGGTCGACGGTCTGTAGCGGAAAGGCGTCGCATCCGTCGCCTGGTTTTTCAAGCGGCACTTGTTGTGGTCGTGGCGATTGGTCTCCCCTCGGCGGTCACGATTGTGGGCGACCTTGCGTCGGCCATGGGCGACCAACCGGCTGTCACATCGACCTCGGGCACGGCGGTGGTACAGGTGAATTCCGTTGGCCAGTATCGAGTAGTAGTAGGCGATTCAATGTGGTCGATCGCGACTGCGATAGCCGGCGATCGCGACGTGCGGTCGATAGTGGCGAAATTGTCGGCATCACACGGTGGTCCGTCTATACAGGCAGGCGAGCTCCTTGACCTGTCGTCGGTTCTGCCTCGATAGCCGACATAGAGCGGGGTCTGACAACAATCTCCATAGCCCTGTGGAACTCGGCGGAAATGGTGCCAGCGCAGGAATTTGGATTTTGTCGCCAAGTCAGCGGCTACGGTTCGGAGGCTATGCGATGCCCGGTGTGTTCAAGTCACGATGACAAGGTTGTTGATTCGCGCCCGGGCGACGATGGTGCGGCGATTCGTCGACGCCGCGAATGTCTTGGGTGCGGAAATCGGTTTACAACCTTCGAGCGTTTCGAGGAAACGCCATTGGTCATAACCAAACGCTCAGGTCTTCGCGAGCCCTTCGATGCCAACAAAATCATCGCTGGGTTGCGCTCGGCAGCAAAGCATCGCCCGCTTACCGACGACGTGGTGCAGCACATAGCTTCTGACATTGAAGAGGATCTTCGTGTTTTGGGTAGCGAGATTCCCTCATCTGAAGTAGGGCGCAGGGTGCTGGAGCACTTGCGAGTAGTCGATGCGGTTGCCTACATGCGCTTTGCCAGTGTGTACAAGGGTTTCGAGGACGTCGATGACTTCCGGCGGGAACTCAATCAGCTGGCTAAAACTACGGCTCCGAAATCTCGAGGGCCGATTGCGTCGAACGTCTAGCCGTGTCGGCCGGGTGGCGTAGATATCGAAGCAGCAACATTGAATCGTGCTCTATCGCAGACGCCAATTCAAAGGAATGTAACACCGAGTCCTGGAACCCGGCGATTCTTGAAGACGTTCCACTCAGCGTCACCGGAGCAATTGTCACGCATACTTCGTCGACGAGATCCAACGCCAGCAATTGACCATTGATGCGTGGTCCGCCTTCGCACAAGATCCATGGCACGTCCCGATCACTCATGGTGGCCAATGCGCCAACGAAATCAAAGTCTTCGTCGCCACTTCGGACGATCCGGCTTTCGTCAAAGTCGTCGATCGTTGCTGCGTTGGAACACAAGACCAACGTCGTGGGGTGCTCGCGCAATTCGCGGGCCGCCCCAAATTCACCGGTGGCGCTTACTACGGCAATGGGGCAGCGAGCCGGTCGGTACACTTCGGAACGCACGGTGGCGGCACCAACGAGAATCATTGGAGCCTGTCGACGCAACGCCCGAAAAACTGCCCTGTCCGCCGGGCCCCCGAGCCCTCCAGACACGCCGTCGACGGTTATGCCACCGTCGATTGATTGGATCATGTTGATGACCAACCATGGTCGATGCGCTTGACTCATACGACCCAATGAGCCATACACAATTTCGATTTTGGCGAGCGACGCATCATCGAGTTCTAATGCTGGCGAGCTCCTTACCCGGTCGGAGTGGCCAAGGAGTTCACGCACAAATATCAACCTACCGGTCTACGGTGTAATGATCACGCCATGACGACCTTTGATACCGACGAGACGACAACATCTGACCAGAGCTCCGGCGCACCGCTCGGCAGTAACGAAGCAACGGTAACGCACTTTCGGACGTGCCCGTTGTGCGAAGCAAGTTGCGGCTTGGCGATCCAAACGCAGGGCAATGTCGTGTTTCGGATCCGGGGGGACAAAGACGACGTGTTGAGCAAGGGCTTTCTGTGCCCGAAGGGTTCGAGTCTCAAACAGCTTCATGAGGACCCTGATCGGCTTCGCACCCCCATGGTTCGCAAGGACGATGTGTTGGCTCCTGCCACATGGGCTGAGGCCTGGCAAGTGGTCGATGCCGGGTTGCGCGGCGTCATCGAGAAGCACGGGCGTGGCTCGATTGCCGTGTATTCCGGTAATCCCAATGCCCACAATCTGGGGGCCATG
>JAYWAI010000402.1:0-3666 GCA_043782545.1 Acidimicrobiia bacterium | reverse complement strand
GAATGAAACTCAAGTCGAGTTGCCCCGTCGCATCGACACCTTTTCGCGGAAACGGGGCATCGAACCTCGTCATTCGGAGGCGCTCGTCGTCGCCAGTTTGAACGCCATCGGGTCAAACGTTTCTGTCGTTGGCGAGGCTGTCTATTCGCCATTGTTTGTTGAGGCCAACGAACGCTGCCAACGTGACGGTCGAGACTGGCCGGTGGTCGCCGCGGCCCTCGCGCTCAACGCGGGGATTTGGACGAATGACAGTGACTTTCTCGGTGCGGGCGTGCCGACTTGGACAACGGCGACGTTGAGCACGTGGCTTGTCCGCCAAGGAACGTAGGGAGTTCGAAACCGGCTATGGCGGAGGCTCCCGGGTGACCACGAAGTAGGGTCCGTCGATGATGTTTGCTGCCGATCCGCTAGGGGCGACCCACGCGTCATGGATGATTGAAGTTGTCGGCCCGACAGTGGCGGTCGTCGTAGCTGCATTCTTTGTGAGGCAGACGATTCAGACCCGGAAACTCTCGGTGCCAGCGCTGCTTTTTATTGGCACTACGCCGGCTCATTTCCCGCACTGCTCGTCATCATCAACAAACTTCGCATCGCTCGGCCAACGTGGCCGAAGTGGGTACCGCCGTTTGTCATTGCGTTGCCGCTGTTCTTCACCTGGAACTTGGTGACTGCCGACGGAGCCGCGTATTTCGGACACTGGTGGAACTACGTCAAGACTTTCGGCCCGGCGCTACATACCTCGAAAGGCCAACTTGCGTTTTTATTTCCGGCGATTCCGTTCGCCATATATGGCGCGATCACACTGTCGATCGTCGCCTGCGTTGATGACCATGGCCGGCGCCCATTTGAACGCTTGACACGACTCGCGCCAAAGGGTGCCGGGCTCACGTACGAGGCTCGCCGCGCTCTCACATGGGCTGTGGCGATGAACGTGTGTTACGGGTTGTTCCTCACGATCCCGATGGTGCTCATCCGGCTGGCATTCCTGGGTGACAGTACTCTGGTGCCCTAAACGCAGAGCGCCATCGTTGTGCACGCTTGACACAGGTGTCGTCGTGGGGAAAGCTGGCCTATGTACCTTGACGATCGTGACGACGCCGCGAAGCCACGGTTGCGAATTCCCGAGCCCGCTCGCCACGGCGAGCCCAGTGAATTTGCGTCTCTCCACGTCAGTCCGGCTGGCGAGACTCGGCGGCCCGATGTCGATGAACGCATCGAACGCATTGCCCTCATGCGTAAACACATGGTTCGGGTGCTTGACGAAACTGGCCAAGCAGTAGGGCCGTGGGCGGGCACCTTGTGTGCCGACGAAATGCGTTCCGGTTTGCGCGACATGATGCTCGTGCGCCAATTCGACGCGCGAATGTTGCGTGCACATCGGCAGGGCAAAATTTCATTCTACATACAATGCCTCGGCGAAGAGGCCATTGCTTGTGCTCAGCAACGGGCGCTGCGCGCCGGCGATATGCACTTCCCTACCTATCGGCAACAAGGCATTTTGGTGGCCTCCGGGTACCCGATTGTGAACATGATGAACCAGGTTCTTTCCAATAGCCACGACCCTCTTAAGGGGCGTCAACTACCAGTGATGTACTCATCAAAAGATCACGGGTTTTTCTCGATTTCTGGAAATCTGGCCACTCAGTACGTGCAAGCAGTCGGGTGGGCGATGGCGTCGGCGCTCACTGAATCGTCGGCGATTGCATCGGCATGGATCGGAGAAGGGGCGTCAGCTGAATCAGATTTTCATGCCGCTCTGGTGTTTGCGTCGACGTATCAAGCGCCCGTGATTTTGAACGTTGTGAACAACCACTGGGCGATCTCAACGCCAGAAGATTTTGCCCGTGGAGCGTCGGCCACATTTGCCGATCGAGGTCTAGGTTTCGGCATCCCTTCACTTCGGGTTGATGGCAACGATTTTCTCGCTGTGCACGCAGCGTCTCAATGGGCCGCTCAGCGGGCGCGTCAAAGCCTCGGCCCCACAATGATCGAGTGGGTCACTCTGCGGGTTGGAGCGCATTCCTCGTCGGATGATCCCACTGCGTACCGACCTGATGGGATGGCAGATCGCTTCCCGTTGGGTGATCCAATCGCACGATTGCGTCAGCACCTTACGGTCACCGGCGAATGGGACGATGCCCGGCACGAAGCGCTCAGCGGTGAAATCGATCGTCAGGTTGAAGACGCTTTCGTTGAAGCAGACTCGTACGGATCTGTGAAAGGTGGAGCGGTGGCTGACCCCCGCACAATTTTTGACGATGTCTACGCCGAGATGCCTCGACACCTCGAAGAGCAACGCGCTCAGGTGGGTGATTGAAATGCCATCAATGACCATGATTGAAGCCATTCGAGACGCTCACGCGATTGCCATGGAGCGCGACAAACGCGTCGTGGTGTTCGGCGAAGACGTTGGATATTTTGGGGGTGTCTTCCGTTGCACTCACGGGCTTCAGGAGCGGTTTGGATCGCATCGATGCTTCGACACGCCGATCAGCGAAAGTGGCATTGTGGGGGTCGCGGTGGGCATGGCCGCTTTTGGATTGCGGCCGTGTGTCGAGATTCAATTCGCCGATTACGTGTACCCGGCTTACGACCAAATTGTGTCAGAGGCGGCACGATTGCGTCACCGTTCGGCTGGCGATTTCACGGCACCGCTGACGATCCGAATGCCCACCGGTGGTGGAATCTACGGCGGTCAAACTCACTCCCAAAGCCCAGAGGCCCTTTTCACACATGTGGCCGGTCTCAAAACCGTTGTCGTTTCAAACCCATACGATGCCAAGGGATTGTTGATTGCGGCGATCGAGGACGATGATCCTGTCATTTTTTTGGAACCGAAACGTGTGTACAACGGTCCGTTCGACGGGCACCGCGACCGACCGATCGTACCGTGGTCGAAACACCCGTTGGGCGAGGTTCCCGGGGGTCACTACACGATTGAGTTGGGTAAGGCTCGTGTGCACCGCTCTGGCAACGACGTGACCGTGTTGACCTACGGCACGTTGGTGCACGTCGCCCAAGCTGCCGCAGAGGAGTTCGGCGTCGACGCGGAAATCATTGATTTGCGCACGCTTGTGCCACTCGATGTGGACGCCATTGTCGAGTCAGTTGTCAAGACCGGGAGATGCATCATCGTGCATGAAGCCACGCTCACATCGGGCTTCGGTGCCGAGTTGTGTGCCACCGTGCAGGAGCGAGCATTCCATCATTTGGAGGCACCAATTCTGCGGGTCTGCGGTTGGGACACGCCATACCCTCACGCGCATGAGTGGTCATATTTTCCGAGTCCAGCAAGGGTCGGAGCCGCTATGTTGGCCGCGCTGAAATCATGAGCGTGTACGGGGTGAAGCTTCCTGACGTCGGCGAAGGTGTGGCCGAGGCGGAATTGGTGCAATGGCTAGTCGCCGTTGGCGATGCGGTCACTACCGAATCTTCGTTGGCGGAAGTGTTGACCGACAAGACCACTATCGAAGTCGTAGCGCCAGTCAACGGTGTCGTTGCATTTCTGGTGGGCGAGCCCGGTGACATGGTGGCGGTCGGTTCCGATTTTGTCGGCATCGAAACTGTGAGTGGCAATGATACCGAAGGTATTCAGAAGGACATGGTTACCGAAGGTATTCAGAAGGACATGGTTGCCGAAGGTATTCAGAAGGACATGGTTGCCGA
>JAYWAI010000401.1:0-3677 GCA_043782545.1 Acidimicrobiia bacterium | reverse complement strand
CCGTCATTTGGCCCCCACGACTAGAACGTCCACTCCGCCCAAGAGTGACTCGAAAATGTTGTTACTTGATCTCGACTGAGGCGCCAGCGCCTTCGAGCTCGGCCTTGGCCTTCTCGGCGTCGGCCTTGTTGGCCTTCTCGAGAACAGCTTTCGGCGCGCTGTCGACCAGGTCCTTAGCTTCCTTGAGGCCAAGCTTGGTGAGCTCACGCACCACTTTGATGACCTGAATCTTTTGTGCACCGGCGCCGGTGAGGACGACATCGAATTCGTCCTTCTCTTCGACGACTTCAGCAGCGGCGGCGGGAGCAGCGGCCATCGCCATCGGGGCAGCGGCCGTGACACCGAACTTCTCTTCGAATTCCTTGAGGAGTTCACTGAGCTCAAGCACGGTCATGTTGGCGATTGCTTCGAGGATTTCATCCTTGGTTGCCATTTGGTTTTCTCTTTCTTGCTTAGGCTTCATCAGAAGCGGTCATAGCGGCATCGTCTGATGACTCGCTGTTTGATACTTCAGCGGGTGCGGCCTCCGGCGCGCCACCCTTCTGATCGATAAGGGCTTTGAGCCCGTATGCGAAATTGCGTGGTAGTGCTTGCAGCAGGCCGGCAAACTTGACCATCGGAGCTTGGAAGGCACCGGCGATCTGGGCCAGCAAGACATCGCGGCTGGGCAGATCGGCAAGCGCAGCGACGTCTTGGGCGCTGAGGACCTTGTTGCCAAGCACCCCGCCCTTTATCACCATCAACGGATTTGCCTTGGCGAAATCCTTGAGGGTCTTGGCTACCGCTGCAGCATCGCCATCGACGAACGTGATCGCGGTCGGACCGGTCAAAAGCGCGTCGGCGTTCACACCGAGCTCGTTGGCGGCACGGCGCACCAACGTATTTTTGTAGATCTTGTATTCGGCCCCCTGTGGCCTCAATGCGCGACGCAGTGTGGCAAGCGGAGCGGTGCCCAAACCACGGAACTCAGTCAACAAAACTGCTGACGATTGCTCCATCTTTTCGCGGACTTCGGTGACGGCTGCGACTTTCGCCGACCGTGGCTCTCCGGCGCGTGAGTTTTCGAGATTATCTGGCATTGCGCCTCCTTTCGATTACGGGCTCAACGCAGACAAAGCGGAGCACTCGCAAGAGGCGCCACCTAACCGGGCGATCGTCGGCACGATCATTATTCCTAACGGGACCTGGTGTCTGCGGTGAGCAGTGGATTGTTATGTTACGCGACGAGCATAAGCTCGCCGAAATTTCTACTCTTCTTCGACAATCCGCAAACGGTTCGTATCGACGTTGACACCAGGCGTCATAGTGCCCGACATCACGATTTTGCGCAGATACTTGCCCTTGGCGGCAGCTGGCTTAGCTCGCTGCAATTCATCCATTACGGCCCGAAAGTTAAGGGTTACTGCAGCTTCATCAAAGCTCACCTTCCCGAGCGGCACGTGCACGTTGCCATAGCGGTCTGTGCGATATTCCACCTTGCCGCCCTTGAATTCGGTCACGGCGCGACCAACATCTTGGGTGACGGTGCCCGTCTTAGGGTTTGGCATCAAGCCACGGGGACCAAGCGTACGCCCCAACTTGCCGACCATCGGCATGAGGTCGGGAGTAGCGATGGCAATGTCGAAATCGAGCATGCCCTTCTCCACTTGCGCTGCGAGATCATCTGACCCAACGATGTCGGCTCCGGCGTCGCGTGCGGCCTGAGCGGCTTCACCGTTGGCAAACACTGCGACGCGCACGTTTTTGCCGGTGCCGCTGGGCAGCGCCACGGTGCCACGCACTGCTTGATCGACCTTACGGGGATCAACACCCAATCGGACCACGAGTTCGATTGTCTGATCAAATTTGGCATTGGCCATCGACTTAACGAGGCCAATCGCTTCAACAGGTGTGTATTGCTGCTGACGATCAAATTTCTTTAGAGCGTCAACGTATTTCTTTGCTTGCGCCACAATGGCTCCCTCGTTGGTAGGCGAGTCGGGTGAGGTGTTCCCGGCTACGCAAATGAATGTTGGTTAAACGACCTTGATGCCCATGGAACGGGCGGTGCCGACTATCTGCAGCTTGGCGGCGGCAAGGTCGTAGGCGTTGAGATCTTTCATTTTCAACTCAGCAATTTCGGTGACATGAGCATCAGTGATCGTGCCGGCGACTGCTTTGCCCGAGGTGGCTGAACCGCTTTCGATTCCAGCTTTTTGGAGGATCAAAACAGGTGCCGGTGGCGTCTTGAGCACAAAAGTAAAGGAGCGATCTTCGAACACGGTTATCTCAACTGGCACCACGGTGCCCGCTTGGGATTCAGTGGCGGCATTGTATTGCTTGCAGAACTCCATGATCTGCACGCCATGCGGCCCGAGTGCAGTACCTACCGGAGGCGCTGGCGTGGCCTTGCCCGCCTTGATTTGGATCCGCACAACGGCGGTAACTCTCTTCTTCGCCATGACGGCTGAACCTTTCGAACGACGTAATCGTGCGCAATCAAAACGCAGCGACCGAACATAATGACAGTTAGGGGCGGGTGTCCACCAAATCGGTGGCCCGTTAACCTGCTAGAGCTTGGCGACCTGACCAAATTCGAGTTCCACGGGAGTCTCGCGGCCAAAAATGTTGACCAGGACTTTGAGCTTGAGATGATCCTCGTTGATCTCGGCAATCGAGCCGCTGAAATCGGCAAAGGGCCCGTCTTTCACGCGGACCATTTCGCCCAATTCGTACTCATGTTTCGCACGGCGGCGAGCTGGCTGTTCGGCCATTCCCTCGTGCTTGACCTGGAGGAACGACTCGACTTCAGTACGTCGCAATGGGGTCGGTTTAGGACCCTGACCAACGAAACCAGTGACACCTGGCGTGTTTCGAATCACATACCACGGCTCATCAGTGAGGTAACACCGAACCAACAAGTAGCCCGGAAATACCTTTTTCTGAACTACCACTTTCTTACCGTTCTTGAATTCCTCGACGTCCTCCATGGGGATGACAGCTTCAAAAATGCTGTCTTCCATATTCATGGAGGTAATCCGTGCCTCGAGATTTTGTTTGACCTTCTTCTCGTAACCCGACTGGGTATGCACGACATACCAATCGCCGGGACGGTCAGCCGGGCTTTCGGGAACGTATTCCTCTACGAGAAGTTCGTCTTCGGTGAGAACATCAAACTCTGCCGTTGGAGCGTCGTGCTCAGCTGCTTCGTGGTCGTGTGACCATTCGTTGGCGCTCATGTGCTACCGATCAAACAGGGCGATGACGGCTTTACCAAAGCCATAGTCAAATACGCCGATAATGGAGGTGAGGATAACAATTGTGGCTAAAACGATGATTGCGTAGTTGACGACTTCGTTTCGGGTGGGCCACGCAACCTTGCGCAATTCACCACGAACTTCGCGAGCGAACTGCTGTGGGCTGACGCGGTCATCCTTGGCCCGCACTTGCGGGGCGCGGCGAGTTCCGACGGGATTACCCTCGTCGTCCATCTGACCCTGCTTTTGCAGCATTCGCTTGGTTTCACGGTTCATCGACATTGTGGATGCCTATCGTTTGCGACACAGAGGTGTCGGCGCTTACGCAACTCATCGTGCGCTTCTTGCAGGGCACGAGGGAATCGAACCCCCAACCTACGGTTTTGGAGACCGTCGCTCTGCCAATTGAGCTAGTGCCCTAGACCCCTACAAGGAGCTAGT
>JAYWAI010000400.1:0-3688 GCA_043782545.1 Acidimicrobiia bacterium | reverse complement strand
CACGGCGTCTTCGATATTCGACTGCTCGGCAATGTTCAGCTCATCACGCGTAGTTACGAAGCTCAGTCTGAGGCCCTCGAACTCTTCGTGAGTCAGCGGCCTGGCACCGACTGGGTCGTTGCCGACGAGTGGATTGGTCACGGCGCTAATCCCGTTCCCAAACATCGCCACGATCAATGAGTCGTCGAGCGTAGGCAAGCACACGCTTGTCTATTTGCGCGGTGCCTATTCCTTGAGCCTCGAGACGCATCGTTCGGTCGACGACGGCCATGTCGCGAAGCGCCCCGCTCATTGCTTGAGCGAGGACGGTTTCCTCGACCGGACGACGGGGCACGAGCGAGTACACCAGATCGCAGTCGAGCGCATCCGCGGCGCGTCGCAACGTATCGAGACGAATGACACCGTTCGACTCGGACTTCTCCATTTGAGTGACTGCCGGCTGCGACACATTCAAACGCCGTGCAAGCTGTCGGCTCGTCATGCCGAGCGCATCGCGGCGAGCGCGCAGCCAGCCCAGCGGTGGCACGAGTCCGTTAGGCAGGGATGGATGTGGTTGCATAGCTCCAGAATATCATTTGGCAATATATTGATAAATTATACCTTAATTTTTCCCCGCCTTGCCGTTGCCTGACTGGGTTGCCTGAGCGGATAGGTTGGCGGGGTGAGAGTGATCGTTGCAGGGGCAGGAATTGGCGGGTTGGCGGCTGCCTTGGCCTTGCACAACATTGGTGTGGAGGTGGCGGTTTACGAGTCAGTCCGTGACGTGCGGCCGCTCGGAGTCGGCATCAACTTGTTGCCCCACGCAATGGGCGTGATGCAATCGCTCGGGGCGCTCGACGACCTCCTGCCAATGGGCGTGGCCACTGGCGAGCTGTGCTTTTTTAACCGCCATGGGCAACTCATTTGGCGTGAACCGCGCGGGCTTAGGGCTGGGTACGACGTGCCCCAACTATCGGTGCACCGAGGCAATTTGCAACTCACGCTGATGCGCCTCGTGCGTGAACGTCTCGGCCTAGATTCGGTGATCACCGATCGCCGTCTCACGGGTTTTGTCGGCGACGACAGTGGCGTTGACGTCACATTGCAATCGGCTGACGGCGCTGAATTCTCAGATCGGGCCGACGTGCTGATTGCCGCCGATGGCATTCATTCGGCCGTGCGAAATTTGCTGTATCCCGACCAAGGCCCGCCGCATTGGAGCGGCAATGTGTTGTGGCGAGCAACGTCGATCGCCAGGCCGTTCCTCACCGGTCGGTCGATGTTTATGGCTGGCCATCTGTCGCACAAGTTTGTGGCCTACCCCATTACTGAGCCCGACGCCGACGGCAACTGCGTGGTGAATTGGATTGCTGAACTTGACCGTCGGGACGTGGGTTTGGGCGATCGCGAGAGCTGGAATCGGGTTGGCAATCGAGCCGACTTCGCAGTGCGATTCGACAATTGGAACTTCGATTGGCTCGACATTCCCGCGTTGATCGCTGGCGCCGAGACGATTTATGAATACCCGATGGTCGACCGTGATCCGCTACAGCGATGGACGTTTGGACGAGTGACCCTATTGGGCGATGCGGCCCATCCGATGTATCCGATCGGCTCAAACGGGGCGTCGCAAGCGATTCTGGACGCAGCGGCGCTGGCCGAATCGTTGGGCACTCGTGGCACCGCTGGCGTGTCGGGTGCGCTCGAGAACTATGAGGCGGCGCGTCGGCCGAAAACATCAACGATCGTGATGGCCAATCGTCAGCACGGCCCGGAACGTGTCATGGACATGGCCGAACAGCGATCGCCCGATGGGTTTGGTGACATCACCGACGTGTTCGCTACCGGCGAGCTCGAAGGCATCTCAGCCGAATACAAAGCCCTCGCCGGCTTCTCCGTCAAACCGGCCTAGCCACAGCTGCCAGTCGTTCCGCCGGAGTTCAAATTTGGATGGCGGCCCGAGTTTGACCGGGGTAGCGTGCTCGCATGCATATTGTGCCGATGTTGCAGGTTGCGTCGATCAGGATGTCGTCGGACTGGTACCGCGACGTAGTGGGTCTGACGCCCGGCCATGGGGGCGACGAGTTCGAGATGTTGTTCGCTGCCGAGCCATTTGCATCGCCACTGCTGGTGCAGTTGCATCTGTGGGACGCCCACGCACATGGCGACTTGGGGACGCCGGATTTGCCTGTCGGCAACGGCGTGTCGCTGTGGTTTCAAGTGGCCACACAGACCGAATTTGAGGCCGCTTGGCAACGTACAGTGAAAGGCGCAGCGACCGTGTTGCAGGCACCGACGTGGAACCCGCTTGCGCATCACCACGAGTTCGCACTTCGGGACGTCGACGGATATGTCGTGATCGTCAACACGCCGTTTGACCCAGCCGGTGGTGCCGTCTAGCGACTGCGGTTAGGCGTCGCGGCGAGCAATGCGAGAGGCGAACGCGAGTCGCACCGCAGCGAGAGCGTCTTCGACGGTTGCCCCGAGTTCGTCGGCCGTGGCCGCAAGTCGAGAAGCGGCCTTATCGAGCCGCTCGGTGTGGGCCATATCGTTCGCTGGATCGGGGGTCAACACGACGGTGCCATGACGCCCGCGAGTGGCCACAACGCCATCTGATTCGAGTTCCCGGTAGGCGCGTTGCACGGTCCCCGGCGCGAGCCCGAGGTCGCCGGCGAGCTGTCGAATCGGCGGCAATTTCGCACCGGCTTTCAAGCGCCCGACCCGCACCAACGCCACTACTTGCACCCGAATTTGCTCATACGGTGGCACCGGCGAATTGAGATCGACTTCCAAAATCATGGGGTCACATCCACAACAAATCTCATGCCGGGCATGTCGCTTTCGGGTTGAAGGTGGGGATGAACGTGTCGAGCGGCACCGTTCGCGTGATGCCGATCACGGTGGTGACATCGGCGACCAAGAACGGTATCGAGATCGATGGAAGGGGCAAAATATTCGGCCCACAGCCGCGATATTCGAACTCGGCCCTTAACTCGATCGAGCCGCTGGGGGGAACCTCAATATTGTCGACGGTGCCGTGTGTGTCGCTCACTTTTTTGATTACGGCGTAGCTGTTCGCCCCGCGCAGGTGAGAAATGGTGATCGCAGTCGAATCGCGGTTTGAAAGCCGGACCGTTACTTGCCCGAGGGTGCTCGTGCCGGTTTCGGCGGACGTCGACGAAGTGAATTCGACAGACACGTGCGGTGTCAACATGCCCGATTTCGAACCGACCACAAAGACCAAGGACAAAAGAATGCCCGCGAAAACGAGACGTCGTGCGCGCAGCGGTCGAGGCGCAAACTGATTGCGGGCAGTGCCGCCCGGAGGTGTGTTGTCTGGCACTGTGAATGTTGCGTTCATATCGAGGGCAACCCGGCGGCGGCCTCGTGCAAGGATCGCTTCGGGACCCGCCACGCTCGATGCGAGTAGTACCGCCAACAGAACAGCGCGGCCAGCAACGCCACAAGCGCACTCTGGCGAAGTGCGTTGTGGAGGCCCGGGTAACCGGAATCAGCTAGCCGGGTGAGCACCAGCGCCATCAACGAAAGTTCGAGCGCCAGAATTGATCCATAGACCGTATGAATTGACTGCGAACGTATGGCGTCGTCGGCGGCCACCAGACTTGGTTCGGTCATGCGGCGCGGCCGTGCGGCGATTCGTTGGGCCAGAAATTCGCCCCCGCCTTGTATCAAAAGAGCGATCGTAAGA
>JAYWAI010000399.1:0-9762 GCA_043782545.1 Acidimicrobiia bacterium | reverse complement strand
CAGGGACCGTCGTTGGGGCCGTCGCCACATCAACGGGCATGGGCCTCTGGGAGGTTGTGCAGCCCTACTCCGGACCTTTGACGGGTCTGGCGGGGCGCACGATCTTGGTCGACCCGGGCCACAATGGGGGCAACAACACGCACCCCGAAATCATCAACCAAACCGTGTTTGTGGGCAACATTTTCAAGGCCTGCGACACCACCGGGACCGAGACCAACGACGGCTATCCCGAATATGCCTTTACGTGGGACGTGGCCATTCGGCTCCGTGCGATTTTGGAATCAGCTGGCGCCACTGTTGTCTTCACCCATCCGGATGACACTGGGGTGGGCCCGTGTATTACCGAACGGGCAGCCATTGGCAACCGAGCGCATGCTGATGTCGCCATCTCGATTCACGGCGACGGAGGCCCGGCCAACGGCCGGGGTTTCCACGTCTTGTATCCCGCGTTATTACCCGGACTCACGGACGACATTTTGCCGGCGTCGCAACGCCTCGGCGTCGACGTTCGCAGCGCATTTGAGGCGGCGACACCGATGCCACGCTCGACATACATCACAGGTGGGTTGGTGTCGGTTGACTACCTCGGTGGACTGAATCTCTCCGACGTGCCCAAGGTGTTCATCGAGTGCGGCAATATGCGCAACGCCACCGATGCCGAACTCATGAAGGACTCAGCATTCCGTCAAATGTCGGCTACCGGGATCGCCAACGCGATGGCAGCGTTCTTGCGAGGTGAATGACATCTCGTGCGCGTTGACGGTCAGGGTGTGCCGAGTTGCCGTAACCTGACGAAGTGAGTACGAGTCCAGCCAAGCGTCCAAGGCTGGCATTTTTGGTCGGGCCGATAATTTGCATGGTGATTGCCAGCAACATCGGCGGGTGGGGATCGCCGTGGTTCGCTAAACACCATCCGTTGGCCCTCATCATGCTCAATTCGCAGAACCGTTACTTGTTGCTCGCTTCTGCCGGCCTGTCGTTTTGGCCGTTCTTTATCGTCGGCACACTGCGTCTTCTACTTCCCGACCCGTTCTTCTTCGCGCTCGGGCGCGGCTGGGGCGACAAGGGTCTGGCGTGGGCCAAAAAGCAAGCAGGTGTGAAAGAGACCGTTCAGATTTTCGAGAAACTTTTTCATGCCGCTCGATACCCTGCAGTGGCCATCGCCCCAAACAATTTTATCTGCCCAATGGCTGGGGCCGATGGCATGAACCCACGCGCCTTCGCAGTGCTCGATGTGGCCGGGACTATGGCTCGGGTACTGCTGTTGTGGTGGTTGGGTGAGAAGTTTCAGAAGCCCATTACCAGTGTGGTGAATTGGCTGGGGCGATACCAGTGGTACCTCATGGGTGCCGCCGTCCTCATCGTGGTCCTACAAACTTTTGTGAGCGGCAAAGCGCCGATAGATGCCGATCTCGAAGAGTTCGAGGACGCTCCAGAAGTTCCCTAGGCTGACGCCGTGAATTCCACTCGAAAGACGGCCGTTGTCACCGGAGCATCATCGGGCATCGGGGCGGCGACCGCTCGCCAGTTGCACGCAGCAGGTTTCGACCTGGTGTTGGGTGCTCGGCGGACCGACAAATTGGCCGAAGTCGCCGAACCACTCGGCGCTCGCCATCACCAGCTTGACGTGTGCGACACCGACAGTGTCGACGCATTTTGCGCCTTTGTGGGCTCGTGCGACGTATTGATCAACAATGCCGGCGGAGCACTTGGGCTCGACCGCATTGAAAACGCCGACGAGGCCCAATGGCGTTGGATGTTTGAAGCCAACGTGCTTGGCGTGGTGCGCATGGTGCGCGGATTGTTGCCAGCGTTGCGAGCCAGCGACGACGCTCACATTGTGACCATTGGTTCTGTTGCCGGCGTGGAAGCGTATGTGGGCGGCGGCGGTTACAACGCAGCAAAATACGGCGCTCACGCAGTGAACGACGTGTTGCGCCTTGAACTTCTGAACGAGCCGATCCGCGTCACGGAGGTAGCGCCCGGCGCAGTGCGTACCGAATTCGGCCTAGTCCGTTTTGACGGCGATGCCGAGAAATCCGAGCGTCCCTACGCCGGAATAACGCCACTCACCGCCGACGACGTGGCCGACATAGTTACGTTCGTGGTGACCCGGCCCAGCAATGTGAACATCGACTACGTGGCGGTCAAACCCCGCCAACAAGCCTCCGCCAAAGTCTTCCATCGCGAGTCGTAGAGCACGATCCGAGAACGGTTCTACAGACCCAGGAGCGGGTCGAGGCCTACGGTGAGGCCAGGGAACTCGGCGATGCGTTTGCAGCCCAGCAACACGCCGGGAAGAAAACTGGTGCGGTCGTAGCTGTCGTGGCGGATCGTAAGCGTTTGGCCCGCCGAGCCGAGAATCACTTCTTGGTGGGCAACCATCCCGCGCATGCGAATTGAATGCACGTGAATGCCGCTGTCGTGCACAGCACCGCGTGCGCCGGGCAGAGACTCTGTGCGGGTGGGGTCCGGTGCCCAATCCGGTGACGCGGCTGCCATCCGTTCAACAGTTTTCATGGCCGTGCCGCTGGGAGCGTCGGCTTTGGTGTCGTGGTGGAGTTCGATCACTTCGGCAGTGTCAAACCAAGGCGCAGCCATCTCGGCGAACCGCATCATGAGTAGCGCTCCAATGGCGAAATTCGGGGCGATCAGACAGTTGCTTTTTGTAAAAACCGAGCCAAACTGGGCGAGGTCAACTGGCGTGAATCCGGTCGTGCCGACCACTGCGTGCACACCGGACGCGGCGCACCACGCGACGTTCTTTCGGGCCGCTTCGAGCACGGTGAAGTCGACCCACACATCGGCAGCGATGCCATCGGGCGATGCGGCACAATCGCTGTTGAACGGATCGACTCGACCCACCAGATGCAACTCGGCGTCGGATTCAACTGCCTCGCAAACCGTGCGTCCCACTTTGCCCGCAGCCCCAAAAACCCCAACACGAATCATCGCAGCAGCCTAAACGACCGTCGACGTCCACATCGATGGAATAGGCAGCGCCCACAGCCGGTCACCTAGCGGGAGCGCTTGATCGCCAAGGTGCAGTACGAAGCGACCTTTGAATCGGTCGCCGAGTTTGTCGCGCACAAACGCTAGGTGTTTGGCATGTTTTGCCAACAGTGTCGAGGTTGCTTTGACCTCAATGCCCACGAGAGCGCTAGCCAGGCCGCTATCGACGACGTGGACGCGCGATTGACCCCGAATTCGAGTCGACAGGTTCGTCGACCACGATGGCAGCAGAGTTATGAGATGAAGCGCTTCGAGTAAGCCGAGGTGGCTCTGGGCCGTGGCTCGGTTTAGGGCGAGCGATTCGGCGAGGTAGGACACGTTAACCTCCTGACTGGTTTGGGCTCCGAGTAGCGAAAACATGCGGCGAAACTCCCCTTCTCGTCGCACCTCAGCCACACCTCGCAAAGCCTCAGCCGAAGTAACGTCGTCGACGTAATCAAAGAACCACTTTTCTTGCGCCTTGGGTGCCGACGCTCGCCGATAGGCCTCGGGGAACCCGCCGCTAACCAACGCCGAAAAAACGTCAACTCGGCCCGCGCCGGGTGATGAAGATGTTGACCAAATCCCGAGACATGCCGGGGCGTCGAAGAGATCGTCGAGGAACGTTTCGTGGGTTCCGAAAATTTCGCCTTGCGACAATGGCCACACTCTGACCCGGCTGGCGCGGCCAGCCAACGTCTCTGTCGGGCCTCGAGAAGCCATGTAGTTGGCAGACCCAGTCAACACAAATTGTCCTGGTATTTGGTCGCAGTCGACGTCGACTTGCCAACCTGGAGAGCTCCCTCAATTACGACAATTCGAGAGAATTCCGGTCAAAATTTGGCAACTCTACCAATCAAATATTGACGCACGCACTAAACAAAATTCGAACTTTTTGTCTACCGAGTTCTCAGACTGAAAAGGACTTGCGGGTGAAAGGGCCCACGACACTCAGGGTGCGTTCGACACCCAACACTCGTTTGGCGACCCGTTGCACTTCGTCGATTTCGATCGATTCGATGCGGGCCAGAAATTCGCCGAGTGGAGGTACCCGGCCGAAGATCATTTCGCTGCGACCAATGCGACTCATACGGCTACCTGAATCTTCGAGCCCGAGCAACATGCTGCCCGCGAATCCACTCTTGGCTCGCGACAATTCGCCCTCCGTGACGCCACCTTCGACGAGCCGGTCTAGTTCTGCGTGAATGAGATCGACCACCTCACGTGCATGCGACGGGGCCGTGCCGGCGTACACGCTGAACGACCCGGCGTCGGAGTACGACACCCAATCGGAGAAGACGGCGTAGACCAACCCGCGCTCTTCGCGGATCGATTGGAACAACCGACTCGACATGCCGCCACCCAAAATGTGGTCGGCCAAAGCCAACGCCGCTCGGTCGGTATCGGCCCACGTGAGGCCGGGCGTACCCAAAAGAATATGGGCCTGCTCGGTCTTTTTCTTGAAAAGCCCGAGCGGCTTCGTTGCGGCCAACGGCCCGGTTCTGGTTGGCGCAACGCCGGTGGGAACACCAGAGAAGTGTGCGCCAACTGCGTCAACCACCTCGGCAGCATCGACCCGACCAGCTACTGCGACCACCATGTTGGCGCCGCAATACCATTCCGCGAAGAACGCCCGAACAGCGTCAGGCGTAATGGCAGCAACGGTGTCCAGCGATCCTGCGATCTCTCGGCCAAGGGAATGACCCACGAAAACGTTCTCGGCGAACAACGTACTGACGCGGTCTTCTGGCGAATCCATGTCGGCCAACATCTCTTCGACAATGACGTTACGTTCACTCTCGACGTCGTCGTCACGTAGCGCCGGTGAGGTGACCACATCAGCCAACAGATCGAGTGATTCGCGCCACACTGCTGCGGGCACACGCACATAAAATGTGGTGTTTTCTTTGGTAGTGAAGGCGTTCATTTCGCCACCGTGGCTGTCGATCATTTCGGCAATTTCACGACCAGAACGGGTGGTGGTGCCTTTGAACAAAAGGTGTTCAAGAAAATGCGAAACTCCGGCCACATGGGCCGGCTCGTCTCGGCTGCCGACGCCAACCCACACGCCGATGCTCACTGAGTGAGCGTCGGGCATGGGTTCGACGACGACTCGCACGCCGTTTGGAAGAACGGTGCGCGTTACCTCTGAATCATGTAGCAACAGCGAACTACCGGCGACGGTTGCGATCGCCGCCACCACGGTTGCCACCGGGGCGGCCGCCTCGGTCGTTGCGACGACCACCATCATCGGTGGCCAACGGCGCACCTTCCGGGCCCAGCTCGCCAAATTCGCCGCTGATTTCAGCATCAAAATTGTCCTGGAAGCTGACGAACTCGCGATTGCCAGCAGGAGCCGATGCTGGAGCTGCGCTCGAAGGTGACGACGATGCCCCATTTTCAGAGCTTGATCCAGAATGTGAGCTTGAGCTCGACGAGGCCGGGGACTCTGGCCCATCGCCAGCAAGTGTCAGCGACACCTTGCCATTGGGGTCGATATCTTCGACCTTGACGTCAATCGTTTGGCCGAGCGTCAACACATCTTCGACCTTTTCGACGCGCTTGCCGCGACCCAGTTTCGAGATGTGCACGAGGCCATCACGACCGGGCAGGATGTTGATGAAGGCACCAAACTTGGTGATCGACACCACCTTGCCGCCATACACAGCACCGATTTCAGCTTTTGGCGGATCCAGGATCGTCATGATCATGCGCTTAGCTTCAGCCACCTTGGAGGCGTCCTTGGAACCAATGGACACGATGCCAACCATGCCGTCGTCGTCGATAGAAATATCGGCGCCGGAGTCGGCTTGCATGGCATTGATGACCTTGCCCTTGGGCCCGATCACTTCCCCGATCTTGTCGATCGGAATCTCGAAGCTGATGATCTTTGGCGCTGTTTCGGCAACGTCTGCCCGGGGGCCGGCAATAGCGGCTTCCATGACGTCCAGAATGGCCAGGCGAGCGTCGCGTGCTTGCGACAATGCGGCGGCCAGCACGTCGGCGGGGATGCCGTCGATTTTGGTGTCGAGCTGCAACGCAGTCACAAAATCGCGAGTACCAGCCACTTTGAAGTCCATGTCGCCGAAAGCATCTTCGGCACCCAGGATGTCGGTCAGCGTGGTGTACTTGCCTTCAGCGAACACCAAGCCCATGGCAATACCGGCCACGGGAGCCTTGATCGGCACGCCGGCATCCATGAGACTTAGCGAGCTGGAGCACACCGACGCCATCGACGTGGAGCCGTTGGAGGCCAACACTTCTGACACCAAACGCAACACGTAGTTGAACTCGTCGGTGGGCGGGATCACGGGAATAAGTGCCCGCTCGGCGAGAGCACCATGACCGATTTCGCGGCGCTTAGGCGACCCAACGCGACCCGTCTCGCCGTTGGCCGACGGAGGCATGTTGTAGTGGTGCATGTAACGTTTTTGCGTTTCTGGGCCCAAGGTGTCGAGCAGCTGATTCATCTTGGGCATACCCAGGGTGATCACGTTCAGTACTTGGGTCTCGCCACGCTGGAACAAGCCCGAGCCATGAACGGTGGGCAACACGCCAACTTCGGCGGTCACGGGGCGCAGGTCACGAGGGCCGCGACCGTCGATACGTTCGCCGGAATCCACGATGCGCTTGCGCACGAGCTTCTTGGTGAGTGACCGCACGGCTTCGGAAATTTCTTTGCCCCGGCCTTCGAATTCGGCGGCCAACGTGGCCTTGATTTCGGCAGTCGCGGCATCGGTGGCTTCGTTACGCTCGGCCTTGATGGCAATACGAATGGCGGGTTGCAACAGCGGCGTGCCAACTTCGCCAACGCGTGCCATCACGTCATCGCCGTAGTCAAGGACGGGCGTCCACGACATGGGCTCACGAACGCCAGCAGTGGCCATAAGTTCTTTTTGCAGCGCAATTGACTCTTTGATGTAGCGCTTGGAAACTTCCAGGCCGCCAGCCAACATGTCTTCGTCGACCTTGGGGGTGCCTGATTCGTAGAGTTTCCACGACGCTGCGGTACCACCGGCTTCGACCATCATGATGGCCACGTCGCCGTTGTCGAGTTCACGCCCGGCCACGACGAGTTCAAACGTTGATTCTGCGCCTTCTTGGTAGGTGGGGTGTGGCACCCAGCGGCCCTCAGCTGACCACGCTACGCGTACGGCGCCAATGGGGCCGTCGAACGGGATACCCGACAGCATGAGCGCAGCCGAGGCTGCGTTGATGCTCAACACATCGTGTGGGTTTTCTTGATCGGCACCAATAATGGTGGAGACGACTTGGGTTTCGTTTCGGAAACCGTCGGCGAACGCCGGCCGCAGGGGCCGGTCAGTAAGCCGACAGGTGAGGATGGCTGCTTCAGTGGGGCGTCCTTCACGACGGAAGAATGAGCCAGGTACCTTGCCAGCGGCATAGGCACGCTCTTCGACATCAACCGTAAGCGGGAAGAAGTCGATGCCGTCACGGACGGACTTGGCAGCGTTAGCGGTGGTCAAAACAACCGTGCCGCCAATGGTGGCCACAACGGCACCCATTGATTGCTGGGCCAATTTGCCAGTGGAAAATGAAAGGGTCTTATCGGTGCCAGAAATAGGCGTCGATACCGACGTTTCGTGGGACATTAATTACTCCATATGTTATGGCGGCGGAGCCAGATCCCAGTCGACAGCCGCCTCACCACATATGCGCCCCACGTGGGCGAGGAAACTCGCGACTGGCCTCTGACAACAAATTGCCGCGATGTATGCATGCTCCCCTGTGGAACATGTTTTGATTTGCTACGCCCAACCTATCGGCTGAACGCAACGATTTGTGAGCCTAGCGGCGCAAGCTGTGCTCTTTGCGCTTTCGTCTTAACGACGCAAGCCGAGCTTCGCAATGATGCCGCGGTAGCGCTCGACGTCGTTTTTACGGACGTAGTCGAGCAATGAACGACGACGACCAACCAACATGAGCAACCCACGACGTGAGTGATGGTCTTTCGCATGAACGCGAAGGTGATCAGTCAAATGATTGATGCGGGCGGTCATGATGGCAATCTGCACTTCAGGTGAACCGGTGTCGGTTTCGTGAAGGCGGTTGTTTTCAATCGTGACGTTTTTAGCTTCCATGGCAAACTCCGTGTAGTTAAGACACGCAACGCCTGATTGGCAGTTGCATCTCGTTGTCGCGAGCATGAGCATTCACGAAGAATCTCAGCGCCACAACGGACCGCAGAAGGATAGCCGACTGAGCCTCATGCGGCAGAATGTGCCCGTGACGCTCTCGGCTCCTCGACTTACACACGTGGCGTTGCCAGTGGGCGACCTTGATGCTTCGGTTGCGTGGTACCTCGAATTTACGCCGTTGGTGTGCATTCATCGGCGGGCCGACGCCATTGGCCAGGCGGCGTGGCTGAGCCACGATCGTCAGGTGATCAACCCGTTTGTGATTGTGCTCGTGATGAACTTTTCTGATCACGGGCGCACGCACAAGGTGCTGGCCCCGTTTGCGCATTTGGGCATCGAAGTTCCCGACCGCGCCGACGTGGACGCCGCGGCCGAGCACGGCCGAGCCGCCGGTTGTTTGACGTGGGAACCAGAGGATTTGCCTGACCCCGTTGGATACATTTGCGCGCTCAACGACCCCGACGGAAACGTGATTGAGATCTCACACAACCAAGGCGTGTACGCCGCAGTGCAAGGAATGTGGAGCGAGTAAATGTTCTCTGGAATCGTCGAAGAACGCGGCACATTTGTTTCGCGCGACGGGGCCCGACACCGGTTCTCGGCACCTGTCGCCCGCGCCGAACTGGCGCGGGGCGACTCGGTGGCGGTCAACGGCGTGGGGCTCACGATCATGGCCATTCACGACGGTGGGTTCGAAGTGCAGCTCTCCGACGAGACGCTGGCCCGCACCAATTTGGGGGAACTTTCCCCGGGCGACGCCGTCAACATCGAACGCCCGGTGCGGATGCAAGACCGCATGAAGGGGCACCAAATGCTGGGCATGATCGACTGCACGGGCGAGATCACGCAAGCCGCGCCTGCCCTGAAGGTGCGCATGCCGCGACCGTTTTTGCGCTACTGCGTCGAGAAAGGGTCAGTGGCCATCGACGGGGTGTCGTTGGCCATTGCCGCCGTCGACAACGATCACGTGATGGCGGCCATCATCCCCTACACGCTTGAACTCACGACACTCGGCGTCAAGCAAGTCGGGGCGACCGTCAATATCGAGGTCGACATCATGGCTAAGCACCTCGAGAAGCTTCTCGACATGCACCACCCCGGCATCTGATCGATCGTGATTTTCGGAGACAGATGGTCTCGGCGATAAAAAGTCACTGAGCGCGATGACAGCGTCGCGTGCGCCATGTACCTTGCGAAATTGTGCGGATAGTTATTACTGGTGCGGCAGGATTTGTTGGCTCGACGCTCATGGAGCGCGCCAGCCATCAACACGACGTCATTGGCGTCGATTGTTTTTTACCCAATCTGTACGAAGCTGGGGTCAAACGGGTGGTGGCCGACGGGCTCACCAATCGGGGCCTCAAAATGATCGAGGCCGACCTTCGTTATGACGACCTCGACGACATATTCGAAGGCGCCGATGCCATCATCCACGAGGCTGGCATGGCGGGCCTCGGACCGAGTTGGAACGACCTCGAAACGTACCTTTCGTGCAATATCGCTGCCACCGAACGCGTGGCTAAAGCAGCACTCGCCGCTGGCGTCCAAAAGTTCATTCAGATATCGACCTCGTCGGTGTACGGCAAGGATGCCACTGGCGGCGAAGACTCGC
>JAYWAI010000398.1:0-3698 GCA_043782545.1 Acidimicrobiia bacterium | reverse complement strand
GGTGGAAGTACCTTTCCACCGGTGCCTATACCGACGATCTCGACGCCGCAGAATCGCAAGTCGAATCGGTCATCTACTTTTAACAATTCGCCCGATTGTTGTTTGGAAATTCTGACCGGAAATTCTGACCACTATTTGATTTGCGTGGTCGTGAAACTGGTACCATAGATCATGGAATCGACAATGAGCGCCACTGAATTTAAGGCGCATTGTCTTGCTGTGCTCGATGATGTGGCTGAATCGCGGGAGTCGGTGATCGTCACCAAACACGGACGGCCCGTCGCCAAAATCGTGCCGATCGTGTCCGAGGTTCGAAGCGTTTTCGGCTCCGTTCTGTTCGCGAGTAGCGACGAGCAGGACGTCTTCTCCACGAGCGCTGAATGGGAATTGACGTGACAGTTTTGCTCGACACGCACACGCTGTTGTGGTGGACGAGTGCGCCGAAACTATTGTCGCCAAAGGTTCGCAAGCTGCTTGATGGAGCTGGCGATCGGTTGGTGAGCGCTATGAGCTGCTGGGAAATCTCCATGCTTGCAGCGTCAGGTCGAATCGTTCTGAGTCGCCCCGTGTCGCAATGGGTTACCGACTTGTTCGCCAGCGGTGCCGCCTTTCCCGCGCCGGTCACGCCTGCGATTGGCGTTCGGGCGGGATCCCTCGGCGCGGCCGGGTTTCATGGCGACCCCGCCGATCGAATCCTGTGGTCAACGGCCGCCGAACTCGGCGTGCCGTTTCTGAGCAAGGACGATCGGATCCGTAAATTTGGTCGTGTGAACCACGAGGTGAAAGTCATCTGGTGAGCCTCGACGCTGCGTGTTCTAATCTGGCGAGGTGAGTAAATTCGCCGGCGGTGACGTTGACGGCCCGATCGGGATGTTTGACTCCGGTTTTGGTGGGCTGACGGTCGCTCGGGCGCTGATAGACCTATGCCCGGCAGAAGATTTGGTGTATATCGGCGACACGGGGCGTTACCCGTATGGACCGCGTTCGACTGATGAGGTGCGTGGCTTCGCGTTGGAGATTTCGCGAGCGCTGGTGCACGACTACGGCGTAAAAATGATTGTGGTGGCGTGTAACACGGCGGCAGCGGCAGAGCCGGTCAACCGCTTGGCCGACGAGTTTGGGATTCCCGTGGTGGGCGTAATTGAGCCGGGTGCCCGGGCGCTGGTGCAAGCCACAGTGTCGGGGCGCGTTGGCGTGATTGGCACGGTCGGCACCGTGCGCTCGGGGTCGTATCAACGGGTTATTTCATTGCTAGCGCCCTCGTGTGAAGTGACGGTGGCGGCGTGCCCTGGGCTGGTGGAGTTCGTGGAAAAGGGTGAGACGTCGGGTGAGCAAATTTCTGTGTTGACAGAACGGTTGTTGGCGCCGGTGCATGACGCCAAAGTCGACGCTTTGTTGCTGGGGTGTACGCATTACCCGTTCCTGGCGCGTGTGATAGGCGCGGTGATGGGGCCAGACGTAGTGCTGGTGTCATCGGCGGATGAGACTGCATTTGAGGTTCTGTCGCTTTTGGCGTCGTCGGGAACGGCGAGCCGCAGTGGCACGCTTGGTACGCACACATGGTTGTCGTCGGGCGACGTCGATACCTTTGCACGATTGGGCCGGCAACTGCTGGGCCCCGAACTCGATTCAGTACAGAAATGGATACCTGCATGACCCACATAACAAGTGCTCCTGGGCCGAGGGCCGATGGGCGTCATCACGACGAACTTCGTCCGATGAGTTTCGAGCGTGATTACACCAACGCACCGGCCGGCAGCGTACTGGTGACCTTCGGTGAAACCCGTGTGTTGTGTACCGCATCAATCGATGAAGACGTCCCCCGATGGATGAAGAACAAAGGCAAGGGTTGGGTCACCGCTGAGTATTCGATGCTGCCGGGTTCGTCGCCAGAACGAGTTGACCGGGAAGCTGCCAAGGGCAAACAATCTGGACGCACCCAAGAAATCCAACGGCTCATTGGGCGTTCGTTGCGCAGCGTGTGCGACATGGGCATGCTCGGCGAGCGTCAAGTGATTGTTGACTGCGATGTGTTGCAAGCCGATGGCGGCACACGCACCGCCTCGATTTGCGGGGCGTACGTGGCGTTGCACGATGCGCTGACGCGGGTGGTGCAATCGGGGGCGATCAAACGGCATCCGCTTACCGCTCATTTGGCCGCGATTTCGGTCGGCATCGTCAAGGCTGTGCCGATGCTCGACTTGATGTACACAGAAGACTCGACCGCCGAAGTCGACATGAACGTGGTGATGACCCGCCCGCTCGATGGTGGGGCCACCCGGTTTACCGAGGTACAGGGCACAGCCGAGGGCGCGCCGTTTAGTCGTTCTGAGTTGGATTCAATGCTGGCGTTGGCCGAAGCGGGTATTTCTCATATTCATGATTTGCAGACCCAGATCGTGTCGATGGCCCCCCGCCCCAAGCGGATCGGTCGGTAGATGAGGTTTATTCTGGCCTCGGCGAACACGGATAAAGCGGCCGAGATTGCCGAAATCATGGCGGACGAGCGGGGCATTGAACTGATCGCCCGACCTCCAGAAGTGCCCGATGTGGACGAGACCGAAGACACGCTCGTCGGCAACGCTCTGCTCAAGGCGCGAGCATTGGTCGCGGCGACGGGGATCGCCGCGATTGCTGACGACACCGGGCTCGAAGTTGACGCGCTGAGCGGCGCGCCTGGTGTGTACTCGGCTCGGTACGCCGGGGAGCCATCGGACGCTGCGGCCAACCGAGCGAAGTTGCTGTACGAGCTATCGACACAACTACTTGGCGACCGCGCCGCCCGCTTTCGCACGGTGGCCGTGGCCGTATTTCCCGATGGACGTGAAGTGATCGCCAATGGTGTGTGCGAAGGCGTCATCACCCCGGCTGAGCGCGGCGCCGCGGGCTTTGGATACGATGCAATTTTTGTTCCTCTAGACGGCGACGGGCGCACCTTCGCCGAGATGACTTCCGACGAAAAACACCTCATCAGCCACCGTGGCCGAGCGCTTCGGGAACTCCAGACGCTGTTGTAACTAGTAACTCGGCAGCGAAGGGTCGCCCAGTTGCGGGGCGTTGTCAGCACGCCGTCACCCACGGAATTTTGGGCGGCGAACACATCCGGGAATTGTTGGGCAGCGTCACGGTGATGTTTCGACGGTCGTCAACTTCGACCTGCCAGCCATCGTCGTGAATTCGGTGATGGTGGCGTGAGCAGAGTGGCACGAGGTTGTCGAAATCGGTGGGGCCACCCGCTTCGTAGTGATGAATGTGGAGAGGCTGGCAGTAGTTGAATCGCACATTGCAACCAGGTACAGCGCAGCTGTCGTACAACACTCGCAGCGCAATCCGTTGATATTTGCCAGCGGTGCGAGCGACAAGACCAAGGTTGAGCGGGAGGCCATCACGATTGACTTCGGCAACGTACACGTCGGCGTGTAGCGCTATTTGGCGGATCGTTTCGATTGGTAGTTCGGCGCCATTGTTAACTGACACGATGCTGCGGTCGTGCCGGCCAGAGCGAAGTGTGTCGTGGTCGACGACGATCACGGTTTCGGCCCGAGGCGGGCGGCTAGCGGGGGAAACCTGCGGATGTGGCGAGCCAGGATTTTCTGACCGTGCCAGCGAAGCGCTCGACTCCGAGGGTGCACAGGGATCTGGCGCCGCAATCGGCAGTTGAGCGCCCCGGTCGAGCAATGTAACGAAGGCTCGCGAAC
>JAYWAI010000397.1:0-3704 GCA_043782545.1 Acidimicrobiia bacterium | reverse complement strand
ACCGTGAACACCGCCACCTGGAACGCCAGCAATGGACGTTCCCATTGGAACGGCGAAACACTTGACTATTGGAGCAACGTCCTGACGGGCGAACTCGTAGCTCTATTTGATCCGGTCGAAGTATGGCTGTACGGGTCCGTTGCGCGTGGCCACGATGGCGTCGACAGCGACCTTGACATCCTGATCGTGCTTGACAAGTACGACACTGCTGACGCACTCAAATTAAAGCAGCGAGCGCTCACGTCAACCACCACGCCAGCCCCCTTCGACGTGACATTCTCGGACCCAACACGAATGACCGAACGTGCAAGCATTGTCGGTGCCATCGAACGCTCGGTCCATCTCGACGGGTTGCTCAAGTATCGCCGTGGGTGACTTCGTCGATCCAATTGGTTCCCAACGAGAAGCGGACCGATGGCTCGCCAAAGCCAACGACGACCTCGCAGTAGCCAGCATTGTGCTCCGCGCCCAACAGGGCGCAAACTGGGCGGCTTGTTTCCACGCGCAACAGGCAACCGAGAAGGCCTTGAAAGCAGTGCGTGTCCTCTACGGAATCGACTTTCCAAGAAGCCACGCGTTGGCACGGCTACTCGCGCTCTTACCCGCAAACGCGCAGAACACATTTGATGGCGAATCCATTGCGGAGCTAACTCCGTGGGCTATCGCTGGTAGATATCCCGAAGATATTCCGAACCCCGGCAGCGACACCACCGTTCGGCTAATCGGTTCGGCAAAGACCGTTGTCCAAACAGCGTCAGCCCTCGTAACTGGTTTTCACGGCTGACACAATTTCCGGCCAGCGTGGAGTCGAAAGAAATCAAATTTCACAGAATTCGAACGCAGGAAGCATCGATTCAAAACCGCTACGAACCTTTGCGTTCCGACAACACCGTTGAGGCAAGTTGACGACGCCGAAGTTTCCGAACTCGCAGCGCCACAGCCCCCGAAACGAAGAAGCAACAACTGCCGTTAAAGCAATGTCGACGACCTGAGCGCCTCTCGATATCAACTGGTCAACGGCAAGGCCGGCCACAAGAACCAAACAGACGGGACGACCAACACTCCTTTTTCGTGCAAGTTCTGAACACGATTGAAAGTGCACTTTCGCACCTCCACAAACAGGACTGAATCGGCCCGGCCTACCGATGGAGGACAAGTTAGCCCCGTGCCCGAAATCTGTGCCGCAAGTACGAGCACAACGTTCGCCAAACCGAAAACGCCGACCCCAAATGGGATATTCCACCAATACCCATATCCCATTAAACAACCGCCGACCGCTAACAGTTCGCCTACGTTCGGAGGCCACCGTTGCACAAAAAGCCTCGTGAGAATCGAGGCATTTGATTTCATGCGGCGCCCACCGTCCTACCGCTCATCGCAGCGTCGTTGTAGCAAATGCCTTTCATTACAAACATCCCCGAACCCAAAAAGGTTTCGGCACACCCGCTTTTCGGCCTTAATCATTTTGGGTTGACTTGTGTCATTTGTGCACCCACCGGTGACTCCCATTAAACCTGTTTGCCGCCACGTACCAAGGCACAGTGATCGTTTCCGTACAGCGTTCGTTCACAGTCGCCAGCCCCACCACCATGAGGGTACTTGCCTTGGCAGTACCGGTGATATGAGGCCCTCGGGTCGCGACCATTGAGATCAAACTGGTTTACGGGGTCGGTCGGGTAGATGTAATCGTTGAGGTTGCCGCCCTCTACCGGGTCCAGGGCGGTGAAGCGTCCGAGTGACGGGATGTACGGTCGGGCACCCATCTGAATCAACGCGATCGTGCCAGCATGTTCGTACGGGCGTTGATCCGAACCAACCCAACCAGCATCAAAACTGCCGTTCGAGTTGTCTGGCACGACTTGGTTGTTCACCAAACCATTGCTCAACGCTTGACCATACGGGTCATAACGAAACGGACCACCAGTCAACTTTCCAGCACCATCAGTCGTGACCACCACATCACCATGCGAATACCGATCCGTGCTCGAAATCACCAACGGACGCAACACCACAGTGAACGACGCATCCACACCAGCCGCGTTCGACGTCGATGTTGACGCACCAACCGCACCAGACAATGTCACCTGCCGATCAGCAACCGACAACGACACAGCACCCGAACCCGTGCTCAACACATCGACACGTTCAAACAAACCCGCGCCCGGCGTAAACGACACCGAACCAGCAATTGGCGACGCCGGGGTAACCGCCAAACAATTCGTCACGCTGCTATCCGTGCTCATTGATCATCGCGATCGCCTGTCTGTCCACGTAGTGTTCGCCCCGCAAACCTATGCAACACCATCGCAGAAATGACCGTGCCCAAAAACATCACGACTGATCCGATGAGGACTTCAAATAGCCAAGAAGTCGAATCAAAGCGCTCGATTGCAATTGCTCCAAGCAAACCGCCACACACAAGTGGACTCGCTTCACGGAGCGACCTCGGTCTAGTTGAAAACAAAATCCCACACTCCGGAGGCAGCACCAACGGCGACTGCGCCGACGCCACCGACAGCCGCACCGATCGCACACGTCGACCCTTCAACCACCGCTCCAAGCCCCGGCACAACACTGGCCGCAGCGGCAGGAATCGCGCCTACCGCCGCTCCCGCTATGCAACCCCCCGCTGCACCCTTGGCACCATCCGAGAGTGGTCGCGCAACAACTTTTTTGGCGAAACCGGCACCGATACACGGAGCGTTCGGGGTACCGTTCGTGTGCGCGCCCCCAAGGCAGTTGTCGTCGGCGATCTTGTTGCAAGTTTTCTTATCTCCCGCAGCGCATCGGTCTCGCTCAGCCCGCTTCTTCGCCTTCTCAGCTTTTTTCTTTCGTTCCTCGTCCCGCTTCGGGTTTTTACAACCTCCGCAGTACCCACCCATTCCATTCAGGTCGGACTGGTTGACAGCGTCGCGAACGTACCCGTAGTCATTTGTTCCCGTGCCACCCTCGACAGGGTCGGTTTGGAGGAAACGGCCAGTCGCCGGGTTATACACACGAGCACCCATCTCCGTCAACGGCACTAGCCCTGTTTCGTGTTCATCCAACTTGTAATGCGAACCAACCCAACCCGAATCAACATTGCCTTTCACATTGTCAGGCAAACCACCCAACGGCTGCCCAAACGGGTCATACAAGATCGTGGCCCCCAGCTTCACACCACTCGCATTCGCCGTCGCCGAAACATCACCATGAACATTCGGATACGACCACACATCACCCGTGCCACGTTTCGTGACCAACACACCACCCGGCAAACCGATCGCACGTTCAACAACCGTATTACTCGTGTCCAACACCGCACCATGGGAATACCGATCCGTGCTCGACGTCAACAACGGCCGTAAAACGATCGTCACCGACGCACCCACACCCGCCACACTCGACGTCGACGTTGATGTCCCAACCGCCCACACGACAACCGGCGACACAACGTCAACACCCGAGTAGCCCGTCACGCTCGCCACACTACGCGCCGGCACCGACGACGAGAACACATACGAAAAAGACTCACCTTGTTGCCGTCTTGCGATACACCCGCATCGGTATCACTTTGAAAGCGAATCACACCACGACAAAAGCGCTTCATCACTCGGTGCCGGTTTTGTGGTCGGCCCACCCAAGCCGTGCGCCTCGGCAGACTCACCAACCCGCAGGGCCAGTTCGCGCAACGACAAATTGCCGGTTCCGCGCTTGGTCTCAAT
>JAYWAI010000396.1:0-3707 GCA_043782545.1 Acidimicrobiia bacterium | reverse complement strand
GCTCCGAATCGATCGGGTTCTCGAGCGCGTGGCGAATAGCGCCGTCGACATCTTCGATGGCGTCGAGCGGCTCGGCGGGATACAGCACCCTTGAGCCGGTTGGCAGGCGTTCGAGGCGAAAACTCTCACCGTGAAAAAACATGACCGGCGGTGTGTTGCGGTCGACATCAAGGACAAAACCTGGACGAGGCATTAGCGGTTGCGCTCCCGTTCGTTGCGAAGATCAAAACAGACTTTGATGCCACTGCGAGCGCCGGCTGAGGCAGCGTGCTCGATGGCTTCGGTATAGCGGTTGAGTGGGTAACTGGCCGACACCAAACGCTCAAGGCGAGCGGCTTGTACGAGTTCAAATGCGAGGTCGAATGTGCGTCGACGAGTGCCATCAGCGAGGGTTTCGGTGCCGTAGGCGTAAGCGCCGACGAGTTGTGTTTCTCGATGCCACAGGCTGGTGAGATCGACGGTGACAGAGCCAGGCATGCCGACCACGAGCACCCGGCCACGCGGCTTAACCATGCGCATAGCCTCGGTGATCGAGGATGCTGAACCTACACAATCGATGACAACGTCGGCGCCGCTGGTGAGTTGGTTGCCAATGGCCATCGAGCCCGTCGTGCGTCGCACAGCGCGGACTAGCTCGTGCGGCTCGACCACTAAGTCGGCGCCTTCTTGGGCCAACTTTTTCTGGAACGGATACTTGGCGCCCACGATGACGGTGCCCGGGTTTGTGTAGGCCCGCACGGCGGCCAAGGTGGTGAGGCCGAGCGTGCCGGCTCCGATGATGCCCACGATGGCACCTGGATCTATACCGGCTGCGAATGCTGCATGTACGGCGCATGCAGTGGGCTCGACCATCACGGCGGCTTCGTCGCTCATGGCGTCGGGCACGGCGTGAAGTTGGGATGGATGCGCCACCATGAAAGTGCTCCAGCCGCCACCCGTGGAGCAACAAAAACCGCTTTGCAATCCGGCGTCGAGTGCTCCGAAGGCAATGCGTTCGCAGTTGCCCAAATTGCCAGCAGTGCAGGCGCCGCACACCGGATTGATGCCACGTGTGACGCAGCCCAAAACCGGTTCGAGAACGACGCGCTGGCCGTTGGCATCGTCGGCGACTACTTCGTGACCGGGCACGAACGGGAAGCTCACGATCGGTTCGAAATAGCGCGAGCTGCGGCCGTCGATGGTGGCTAGATCACTGCCGCAAATACCAGCCAGGCGGGGCCGAATGCGTTGCCAATCGGAGCCAGGAAGCGTGTGCGGATCGAGGTCTTTTAGCTTAAGTGGGCCATGGGCGGCACCTTTGCCGGGCATGATCGACGATGCAATTCTGGCCGCGGCGTAGCGCGGGATGTTGCGCGAAAATTCGAGCGCTTTCATACTCAGCGCCGCCCGCTCAACGCGTTGGTGAATTGCTTGTATGACTTCGAATTCGATATCGGCAATAGTGGCTTGGACATGCCCGGCGACTTGTCGAAATGTTCGATGAGCCAGCCGCGTTTGCGGGCGATTGCCGCCAGACGCGTCTCTGGGTTGACGGCTACTGGGAAGCCGACGACTTCGAGCATGGGAAGATCCGAGCTTGAGTCGGCGTAGGCCACGGCCTCGTCGACTCGCAGTCCTTCTGCTTCGCAATAGTCGGTAATCACTTGCGCTCTGGCTTCAGCAGTGGGCGGCGTGCCGGTGAGTTCTCCGGTGTAGGTGCCATCGGCGCGCACAGTCATCGTGGGGGCCACGATGTCGTCGAAGAGTGGTTTGAGGGTTGCGACCACGAAATCCATTGCGCCAGTGATGAGCAACGTGCGATGACCAAGGGCGCGGTGCTCGCGCACACGTCGGATACCGGCCGGAAACGATTTGGTCAAGATGATTTGGCTCAATAATTCGCGTGCATCTTCGTCGAGTTGTTGCACGGGAGCGCCGTCGTAGCGACGGTAGAAATAGCGCAAAAAGTCGCTGCGATCTTTGCGGTCGAGCGTGAGCAAACGGGGCGCTTCGGCAATCGTTTTGAGCACGTATCGGCGGCGCTCGTCGGGTGAAATTCGGTTTGTGGCCAACCATGAATAGCTCTCAACAACGTTCGAGGCAATGAGCGTGTTTTCAAGATCGAACGCCGCAAGATGCCGCTCGGGTGACAGCACCTGCTTACGCAAACGATCCGCCCGGTTCGAAACCGTTTTCGTGGGCGTGGTCTTGACCCGGCCGTGCGCAGCGATCGATGGCAAGTGAACGTTGTGCACGTAGTGATCCCAATCAATCAGCCGCGGATTAAATGCAAACGCAGCTTGATCGGCGGGCGTCAACTCGGCCCACAGGGCGTCCAAATTGTCGACTTGGTAAACCGCTTCGCACGACGTGTACAACCCGTACAACTCAACGTATTCAAGGGCTCTGGCGGCTTCTTCGCGCTTTTCTTCGAGTGATGCTGAGAACTCAGCTTGCTTGCCGCGTAACGGCAACTTGGCCAAAAACTTCTCGCCCGTTTCGAGCACTTTGACGGAGCGCTCGAGCTGCTTTTGCACGCCGCCACGAGTCGAAAATTTCCATTCCGGCACGATGATCGGCTGACCTTCGGCGTCGTAAATCGGATGCGCGGTGAACCACGATTGCACGAGGTCGACGAGTCGTTGGTAGCGCATTGGATTCGCCGAGCCGCTGGCCACTTGCACGATGGGACGGGTGGGATCCGGACCATGGGCGGCGACTGCGCACAATGCGCCAACCACGAGGTCCACCGGGATCACGTCGATGATGCCCTCTGGCACGCCGGGGAATTCTTTGAGTAACCCGCGGGCGTAGCTGATGATGACAGGCTCGGCCATGCGAAAGCCCCGGATCCAGCCTGGCATGGGCTCGGCCACCGACGATTCGATAATCGACGGGCGCACGATCGTGACCGGCAGATCGCCTTTTTCTTCAGTGAGCGCCAACTCGCCGAAGGCCTTGGTGTACGCGTACGCGTCGGGCCAACCGAGGCTGGCAGCACGCGATCGGCCGGCGGCGACGAGTTGATCTTTCACCCATTCTTTGCGGCGGTCTTCGGTTTTCGACGCCAGAAGTGGCGCGCCGGCTGCACCCAATTCTGTGCGGGCTTGTTTACGAAAACCTGTCAACATATCGGGTGTGCGACTGGCGGCGTCGGCGTCACTGCGTAACCGTCTGGCTGCGGTTACTTCGTTGGTCCAATGCACATCGAGTTGGAACGGGCCCTCGGTGACGAGCTTTTCGGGGGCATGCCCGCGACGGTTGCCGGCCACGTAACAGGTGCTGACGGCCACGAGATGCGGCTTCACACCGAGTTCTTTGAGGGTGCGGGCAATGCGCACCGGGCCTAACAAATTGATCTCAACGGCGTCATCCAGCGCGCTATCAAACGAGACGGCGGCGGCGGAATGAATGATGATGTCGCACGTGGCCAGGAGTGCTCGGCCGGCCTCATCGAGCCCGAGGCCGTCGGTGGCTACGTCGCCGGCGATGGGGGTAATCCGTCGAGCCATTTGGGTTTCGAACTCGTCTTTGCCGAGTTCCTCGCGCAGGCGATCGAAGGCATTGTTGCGCAGAATTTCTCGCTGCAGACGTTGAGCGACGGTTGACCGGCGCCCGGAACGGATGAGGAGCACAAGTTCGCAGCCCGGAGCGCAACGTAGCAGTCGTTCTACGAGAGCGGTGCCAAGAAAACCGGTCGAGCCGGTCACGGCAATGCGTTTGCCAGC
>JAYWAI010000395.1:0-3718 GCA_043782545.1 Acidimicrobiia bacterium | reverse complement strand
TCAATTCTGGCCAGAAGCTCACTGCTGCGGTGCGAATCTGGCGACTATCTTGCCGCGTCCGAGTTATATCGCGACTGCCGTACACAAGGTCTCACCGTCCGAAAAATGATCGATTGCCTGATCGCCTCGGTGGCAATTCGCCGCGGTGCAATCTTGTTGCATCGCGATTCTGATTTTGATGCGTTGGCGCAATGCAGCGCACTCAAAGTTCACGCTCACTGAAGTGTTGGGTTGTTCGTGGGTTTGCGTACACTGCCGACATGGCGTTGTATGAATTCAAATGCAAAGAGTGCGACACCCGTTTTGAGGTGCGTCGCTCGATGACCGATACGTCGGCAGTGCCGTGCCCCGGCGGTCATGTCAATACCGTGAAATTGCTGTCGGCATTTGCTTCGGTTGGCGCTTCTGGAGCGACCTCGTCGCCGGCACCCACCGCCGCACCTGCCCGTGGCTGCGGTGGCGGCTGCGCCTGCCACTAACGCTGGCGTTCCAATCTCACACGCCGGCCGCGAAGCCATACGCGCCGAATCAGTGCACCGTGCCGATAGCAACGACGGACCCGGACGCTTCAGCAATCTGGACCTGAGCACTACGACTCAATTCTGCCGTGATCGGCAGCGTCCAACTGCCTGAGCCTGACGCGCCGACGGGCCACGTGGCGATGTCGGTGCGTCCACCATTGGCACCAACGAGCACGCAGTGATAGATGCCGACAGGCAGGCTGGTGAGGTCGATGGTCATCACGGTGTGAGCGCCAGACGTGATCAACGCCGACCCGCGCGCGGTGCCCGAGGCGTCGATCAGTTTGGCTGACCGGGCTGACGAAATGCCGACGTCGTTGAGGGCCGCAACTCGAGCGTCTGGCGACTTCGACGCTCGACCGATGAGACCTCCACCGAGAGCGACAACGAGCATCAGCACGGCTGCGGCCAACACCATCCTCGGCGATAGCGTTCCGACACCCCGTGGTCCAATCATGGCGTTAATTGCTCGTGACTCGAAACCGATTGGCGGCTCCATTTCAGGCGCCAGCGTGACCAACCGATCGGCTACCGCGGAGAGCGAATCCAGTTCTGCGCTACACCGATGACAGGTGGATGCGTGGTCCATGAGGATGTCGCATTCAGTTGGGCTCAGTAGCTCAAGTGCCAATTCGCCCACGCTGGCGTCGAAGGTCGAGCAGTTCATATGGTCAGACATTGTCGACGCTCTCTGGTATCAGTTCACGCCGCATGCGGATCAACGCGGCGCGCAACCGGGTCTTGGCTGTGCCCAACGGGATATGTTCGATCTCGGCGATTTCCGCGGCGGTGTGGCCGCCAATCGACGCCAATAGCAAGACGCGTCGTTGGTCGAGCGGAAGCGCGGCCAACGCTGGTCGGAGTGCCTGCATCTCGGACCGGGCGATGACGGTGTCCTCGACGGCATCGAGTGCCAGCGGCATCAAGAGTCCCAAGTCGGCCGGGTCGATCGGCACAGCCTTCTTGGCTTTGTATACGTCGAGACACAGACGTCGGGTGATCGTGAGCATCCACACTTTTGCCGATGCCCGACGCGAGTCAAAGCTTCCGGCATGACGCCACACGCGCTCAAAAGTTTGCTGGGCAAGATCTTGCGCCAATAACGGATCGTGGCACATCGTGTAGGCCAGGCCGTAGACGGCTCGTTGATGTCGACGGACAAACACGGTCGCGGCTTTGTGATCGCCAAGAGCCATCGCGGCCAACAGGGCGCTGTCGTCAAGACGATCGGCATGCGAGGTCCACATCACCATGGCAACACTGTATGGGTCATCACTCTGTGAACTTCGGGACTTTGACAACCATGTTGCGTACGTACGACTCGGCGCAGACTTTGGATTGCTTCACGCCAGAAAGACTTCAATAAGGGCAATGCAATCCAAACATTTGACCCAGTCGTAGAGATCCCCATGAAACTCACAACCATTGGACTCATCAGTACCGCCATATTCGCTACCGCCCTAACTGCATGCGGATCTTCGACGCAAGGTTCATATGGCGGAGCCTCGACCAGCTCTGCCACGACCCAAGTGGCGTCGACGACGACAACGAATACGCCTGGGTACCCGGATACCAGCGCCTCGACGACGACATCCTCAAGCGGCGCAACGACCACAACCACGACGGGTAGCGCCAAGCCAACAGTCGTGTTGACCGATTCGAAGCTCGGCAAAATCCTCACCACCGCCGATGGCATGACGTTGTACATGTTCACACCCGACACCGCTGACTCGAGTGTCTGCAACGGTGGCTGCGCGCAGGCCTGGCCCGCGTTCGTCACGCCAGCCACGCCGGGAGACGGCCTCACTGCGACCAATTTTTCCACCATCAAACGCACCGACGGCTCAACGCAAGTCACGTTTGCGGGCCACCCCCTGTACACATACGCTGGCGACTCGAAATCGGGTGACACTAACGGGCAAGGCTCCGGCGGCAAATGGTTTGCCCTCACCGCTCAAGGAACCAAAGCCGGCTAGACGCCGATATATTTCGACCATGAATTATTGGTTCAACGTCTCAACCCGTATGGTCGAAACCGACGACGACCGAAGCCCGGCTTCTGAGGTTCTCGGCCCGTTTCCTTCTCGAGAGCTTGCTGAGCAGGCACTGGAAATATCGCATCGCCGCACAAAAATTGCCGATGAAGAAGACGCGCGATGGGACGAGCCCGACGAGTGACTTGGTACTTTTACCGGGTCGCCGACTCCAAGGCTATGACTGCTTGTGGAAGCTTTTCGCCGACGAAGAGCGCCCACCCCTTGCCGTGGTCGTCGGCGTAGTCAGTGGGCACTTCACTGTGTCGTAAGAGCACGTCGGTATCTGTGTGCCCGTTTGTTTCGGCGGCCACAGCAGTGAGGGTGACCTCCACTCGTGTGCTGCCGGGAGCAAGCGGTTCGCCGGGGGCGTTGTTTTCCCAACCGAAGGTAAACACCAATCGGCTGAAGGGCTCCAGAGTCACGTAGCTTCCGGACATCACGGGGCCTTCTTCGCTCATGACGACGCGAAACATTCCCCCAGGCTGTGGGTCAACCTGGGCGTCGGTGCCCCACCACTCGCACAGACGCGTGGGATCGGTCCAGAATTGCCACACCGTTTCTGGAGTAGCGGCGATACGGACGCGTTGCTCGATGGTGCGCAAGGCGGATGTTTGTTCGTTCATAATTGCTCCAGGTTTCAAGAGACGGATTGGCAGGACGTTTTCGACTACTGGTTTGGGCGATGACTGGGGGCACGTCGCTGACGTTGAGGCCATTCGACGCGCTCGGCGGCGATCTTGAGCCGTCCCAAATTGGTGGCCCACATGTCGTCCAGAAACTGTGATATTTCGGCAAGGCCTTCGGCGCGGACTCGGTACATCCGGTGGTTGCCGTCTACTCGCACGCTCACGAGTTGTGCATCACGCAGCACCTTGAGGTGTTGTGACACCGCTGGGCGGCTGACGTCGTGAAATTCGGCGGCCAGGTCGCCGACGGAACGTTCGTCATCTCGAACGAGGCGCAGGATCATTCGCCGAGTCGGATCTGACAGCGCCGATGCAACGTCGTCGATCGAAGCGAGTTGCGCGTTCGAATTCATGTAAGTAGTCTTGCACATAGATAGCCCGATCGCAAACCTGTGGTCGACATTACTGGAGGACAAGAAATGGATTTGCTCGCTGCATTGGCCCAATCGTTTGACCACACCCATGGTGTCATCGC
>JAYWAI010000394.1:0-3724 GCA_043782545.1 Acidimicrobiia bacterium | reverse complement strand
GATTGATCGGTCGACGAAGGATCGCCGTGACCTCGATTTCGCTCAGCGTGTTGCCTTCGATAGACGTCGTTGCGTGCACCCCTTTGGAAAGGTTGACTTCATGAAGTTCTCGGGCATACTCGGGGGGCAACGGTACGTTGGCCAAATGGTCGCATTTTGACCGAGCCTCGCCGAGCGCCATCCAAAACGTCGGGCTCATTTTGCTGAGGTCAACGTCGAACGAGATCCAAGGCGTTTCCATTTGATCAACACTAGTTCGTCCAACAATTTGTCCACTTAGATATATGCTGTGGTAAGGCAAAATGCAAATTACATTTTAGTAATTTGTCTGGTTATCTGTCCAAGGTTATGTCCACCAACTTGGCGAGGGATGCAGTAGGTTGGTCGCGGTGCAGCGTGACTGCCCTGCGTTCCCGACAATCCAAGAGCCACTCGGTTTACGTAGGTCCGAACGTTAGGAATGGCATCCTCGACGACCGACCCCATACCAGCAATGATCTGGGCGCACTCAAGGAGGAGGGCTCGGGATGGTCACAACTACGTTCGTATCGAGTCGCTCGTGAAAGTAGGCAACCAATTACGGGTGTTTGATCTTCACGATCAGCGTGTTCAGAACTAAGTGTTGGCTTTCGACGGCGCGCAAATGTCATCGCTTTATGAGGGCCAGTTGGCGCGTGATTATCGGTAACTGCAGTAAGCAACCCGATGGACCGTTGGCGCGATCAGTGCCACTGCCGCTCGCCTTAGACCGAGTGCACAATCGTCGAAACAGGGCCGTCATGATCGAAGCCGCGACTCAACCGCCGTCCCTGGTTGACGGAGACTCTTCTCGGTCTTAGAGTCGCTGAGTGGACAACGTTGATTATCTCTGCCCGGTCGATAAAAAGCCTCTTAAGAATGCGCCTGACCGCACCAGTGACACCCTCGGGATCGTGATGTTTTGCGACGACTGTAGATCGTTTTACGGCCAAAACGCGCTAGGCGAAATGGAACCAGCCGACGACGCCGCCGAGGCCGAAATGCTCTAATGGGCGGGTTACTTGTCGTGAGCCTTCGGCTGCGTGACTCGGTATCTTTTTTCGGTTGGCTCCGATAGCCGTGATTGATTGGCTCGATGTGTGGCCAGATCGGATGCTGGCCAACCTGGAATCGTCGTACGGTTTTGTCTTTAGCCAACCCGTGTTGCTGGCGCTGATCGACTCTGGTTACTCGCGGGACGATGGGTACCGGGTGGTGCAAGACAACGCACTTCGGGCGCGGGCGCAAGGTGTGTCGTTTCGTTCATTGCTCGACGCGGATGTACGCGTGACGGTGGCGCCAGCGGTGCTTGACGCGGCCTTTGATCTCACCCGTTCTCTGCGCCACGCCTCCCGCATTTTCGATTCCTTAGATGCAGTCGATCTTCGAAATCGCAGTTGAGTTCCGGTCGCCATGTCTGCCAAAGAATCTAGGGCTGCGTGAATCACCTGACTGTAGCACAGGTGTGCTACGATGGGTCGCGTGGCTACGACGACGATAAGGCTTGATGACGACGAAGAACGATTGCTCGATCGGCTGGCCGCAGATTACGGAGGACGATCGAACGTGCTGCGCGAAGGTTTGCGATTGCTCGCCACCGAAACAGAACGACATGAGGCGCTCGCCGAAGCCTTGGCGAGTTGGGAAATCGAGTTGGGCCCAGTTGACGAGGCGGCTGTCACAGCAATCGCCAAGCGATACAAATTGTGATTCTGGATGCCGGGTTTTTCGTCTCAGTTGACCGAGGCGAACCTTCGGCGCAAGAGTTTCTGACGGCCGCTCTCCGACAGCGAACTCCGTTGCACTCGACACATCCGGTCGTTGCCCAGGTGTGGCGTGACGGGGCTCGGCAGGCTCGACTGGCTCGAGTACTTCGGGGTGTTACGTTGCACGCGTTCGACGATGGCGCAGCAGTTGGTGTCCTATTGGCGAGGTCGCGGTCAAGCGACGTCGTTGATGCTCATCTCGTGGTGCTGGCGTTTGCGCTCAACGAACCAATACTCACCGGCGACGTGGGCGACCTACGAAAACTCGCCGCAGCGCTCCCGTCTCGTCGGCCTCACCTATTTCACTGGCCTCCGGCCTAGCGCGTTACACAGTGGCGCTAGCGAGCCGCGCCGCGGGGGTACAGCGCGAAAGGAGCCGTTCAATCAGGTCGGACTGTTGATCGAGCAGGCGGCTGATTGATCGACTTGATGTGTGGCCTGAACGGATGTTGGCCAACTTGGAATCGTCGCATGGTTTGGTGTTTAGTCAGCCGGTGTTGTTGGCGTTGATTGACTCTGGATACTCGCGTGACGGTGAGACCCGCAGTGCTTAACGCGGCCTTTGATCTCACCCGTCTCTGCGCCACGCCTCCCGCATTTTCGATTCCCTCGGCTCTGCACCCGCCGGCGATCGGGCGTGATGTTTGGACTTCAGGGGAAATGGGGATTGCCTATGAACAACAGCAGGGAGCATGAAATGTCGCAAGTGCACGCAATTGTTTGGCTTGATCATCGAGAGGCTCGAATTATGAGTTTCTCGCTCGACTCGAACCAGATGTTCGAAGTCCACAGCCATAGCCCTGAGCGACGCATACATCGCAAAGGACAAGAATTGGGTTCGGGCAAGGCCGCCGACGATCACGATTTTTTCGACGAGATAGCCCAAGAACTCACGGGCATTCACGAGGTGCTCATCGCTGGCCCCGGCAACGCCAAAACTGCTTTCGACACCTACATCAACAAACGACACGTCGAGTTAGCCTCCCGCGTTGTTGGCGTCGAAACGCTCGACCACCCCACCGATGGCGAGCTGCTAGCTCATGCTCGCGAGTCGTTCCACGCGATTGACCAACTTCGCGGGAATGTCTCGACCCAGAACAATTGACAGCGACTAACCGGCAGTGAAGGCAGATTTGGCCGGTGCAATTTTGTGACCAACAACACCACGACTACAGGCATCACCTCGGCCGAGGCCGCACAACGCTTGGCGTCCGATGGGCCCAACGAATTGCCCACCGCAAAGAAGCGAAACATTCTGCGACAGGCGTGGGATGTAGTGAGCCAGCCAATGCTGCTTTTGCTGCTCGGCGCGGGCACAGTCAACTTCGTGTTGGCCGAGCCTCTCGACGGCATTATTCTGATGGCCTTCGTTGTCGTCGTCATTGCGATATCGGTCGTCCAAGAGCACAAAACTGAGAATGCGCTTGCCGCTCTGCGCAATCTGTCATCGCCGCGTGCTTTGGTCTTGCGCGATGATCGGCAGGTTCGAATCGCCGGCCGTGATGTCGTGCGTGGCGATGTCGTTTTGCTCTCGGAGGGCGACCGCGTGCCAGCCGACGCCGAGCTCGCAGACTGCGTGAATTTGTCAGTTGACGAGTCAGCGCTCACCGGCGAGTCGGTCCCCGTACGCAAGGCTCGTGTGAGCGCCGAGTCACAGGAATGGGCCGACCGGGAGGCGATGCCACGCCGTGGGTTTTCTCGGGCACGCTTGTGGTGAAGGGACACGGCACAGCGGTTGTGTTGGCGACTGGCGCAGGGACTGAACTCGGTCGCATCGGCACCGCGCTGCGCACAATCGAGCCGCAACCGACCCCTCTGCAGCGCGAAATAGCGCGGCTCGTCCGAGTGATCGCCGTCGTGGGTCTGGCGGCAGCTGCGGTTGTTGTTGTCGCCTTCGGTTTGACGAGGCACCGCTGGCTTGAGGGAATACTCGCCGGCAT
>JAYWAI010000393.1:0-3729 GCA_043782545.1 Acidimicrobiia bacterium | reverse complement strand
AGGCAGCCAACGTGACGACCAGCGTGATCGCCAACGAGATCAAAAGAGATTTACGCATCGCTACTTTTTCGCCCATCCAAATTTTTTCGGTGGTTGTTCGGCCGCGGCGGCCGCTGGTGCTGCTTTAGCGGCTGCGCTGCCTGGTTTCGCAGCCGGTGTGGCTGGTCGACCTGATTGCAACGCTGCTTTGAAAGCACTTGGTTTCGCAGTTGCGATCTCGGCAGCTGCACTTTTATCGGTCGAAACTGCCTTTTGTTGAGGTACGACCTTTGAAATCGCCGCACGATTTACCTTGATTTCAATGTCGGGGGCGATCTCGACGTAGGCAATATCGCCGTCAATTTCCGAGACCACGCCGTAGATACCCGACGTCATCATGACTTCGTCATCGACTTGAGCGGTCTGCACGCTCAATCGTTGTTCTTTGAGACGTTTCGACTTTGGACGCATGAAAAAGGTGTAAAAAAGCCCGAGGGCCACGACGTACACGATGATGTTCACCGGTGAGAACCCCGAATCTTTTGTTGCAGCGATGAGAATTGATGAGAACACAAGACCAGCTCCTTACGGGCGCGACACACAGCGCGAACGACTTCGACCCGAAAACCCTAGTCGTTTACGGCAACGCCGCTGGAACAGCCCACGTCTGGGTGCGAAATGCCGCACACCCAACCCGCAACCCAGCCTTGCTTTATGGCCATACGGACGCGACGGCGGCTCGGTAATCTGTGAATGTGCCCGATTCGATTGCCGTCTTTGCCCCATCGATGAGACGAAACATGAATGCCAAGTTGTGGATGCTGGCCAGACGCAGCGCTGTGGGTTCGCTCACGTTCATCAAGTGGCGCAGGTAACCACGCGAATATTTTGCGCACACGGGGCACGAACATTGGTCGTCGAGCGGGCCAGTGTCCCGGGCGTGTTTGGCGTTCTTGATGTGCAGTTTGCCGTACGACGTCATGATGCCGCCGTGCCTGGCCACCCGAGTCGGCGCAACACAATCGAACATGTCAGCGCCCAGCGCTATCGACTCGATAACGCCAACCGGGTCGCCCAACCCCATCACGTACCGAGGCTTGTTGACGGGCAGCCAGGCCGCGGCGGCGGCCAGCGCCGGCAACATTTCATGACGCGGCTCGCCCACACTCAGGCCGCCAATGCCATATCCTGCGAAACCGACGTCGACGGTGCGTTGAGCTGACTCGGCACGCATGGCCACATCCACGCCGCCTTGCACAATGCCGAACAAGTTCTGCGCTGACGCGCCAGCCGTCTCCACGAAATGGCTTTTCGCTCGGCCCGCCCACGCACTGGTGCGTTCGAGCGCAACGCGAATCACGGCATCGGGGCTCGGCAGCGGTGCGCACACGTCGAGCACCATTTGAATGTCAGCCCCGATGAGAGCCTGCACATCAACGGCACGTTCGGGCGTGAGGCGATGGGCCGATCCGTCGTACACGCTCTTGAACGTGACGCCGTCATCGTCGACTTTGGGATCCAGGCTAAAAACCTGAAAGCCGCCCGAGTCGGTGAGCATGTGGCTGGTGATGCCGCTAAAGGCATGCAGCCCACCCAGTTCGTGCACCACGTCGGCACCAGGGCGCAACATGAGGTGGTAGGTGTTGCCGAGTACCACCTCGGCCCCGAGTGCCGCCATGTCGCCAGCGTCGAGCGACTTCACGGCCCCTCGGGTGCCCACGGGCATGAAGCACGGCGTCTCGAAAGTGCCCCTGGCCGTGGTGATGCGTGTGCGGCGAGCCGCGCCATCACTACACAAAATCTCTTGAGTTAACGGCCACTGGTGGTTAGTCATCGTGCAGTCCTCTTGACATCGTGGCGGCGTATCAACATGCAATCTCCAAAAGACAGGAATCGGTAGTGTTCGCGTTGCGCCTCGGCATACAGATCGCGCCATCGTGGGCCGCCAAACGCGTCGATGAGGAGCAGCAGCGAGCTACGAGGTAAATGAAAATTCGTCATCATCACGTCCACGACTCGAAAATTGTAATCACCGTGGATAAACAAGTTGGTGCGCCCTTCCAGCTCGCCGGTGGCGGCGGCTGACTCCAAGGCGCGGGTACTCGTGGTGCCCACGGCGACCACACGCCGGCCGGCGGTGCGAGCCGCCGCGCAGGCGTCAAGAGTGGCTTGGGGCACCCGGTACCGCTCGGTGTGAATAACGTGATCCTCAGGCCGATCGGCCACGACAGGTCGAAAGGTGTCGAGCCCGACCACCAATTCGACCTCAGCGATCACGACCCCTTTCGCAGAGAGTTGGGCCAATAACGCTGACGTGAAATGCAACCCAGCCGTTGGCGCGGCGGCCGAGCCAGGAATCTCGGCGTACACGGTTTGATAACGCGACTGGTCCTCGAGCTGTTCATGAATGTAGGGCGGAAGTGGCATTGTGCCCGATTCATCGAGCGCGGCAAGTTCCGTGGCCGCCAAGTAGTGCAACCGCACGCGACGACGACCCTCGCCGAAATCGTCTCCGAACTCAATCGACAGGTCGCCGCTCTGGCTGTGTGCCTGCGTGCCCGCGAGCAATTTCTTACTCGGCCGCACGAGGGCATTCCACCACCCGTCGCCGACAGGGTCGAGCAACAGCACCTCTCCCCTGCCGCCGGAATCTCGCCGAATCAACACGCGGGCTGGCAACACTTTGGTGGTGTTAATCACCAGCACATCCCCGGCATCAAGCACATCAGCCAGGTCGCTCACGTGGCAATGGCACGGCGGCTCAGCAGGCGAGAGTGCCACCATCATGCGAGCGCTATCCCGCGGCTCGATAGGCGTCTGCGCAATGGACGACTCGGGCAAGTCGTAGTCAAAATCGTCCATCGTGGCGCTCATGCCCCCACATTCTCGCGTGCGGCGGTATGGTGCCCCACATGAGCTTTCCGACTCGCCCCTTCGGTCGCACTGGCCATCATTCGACGCTGGCTGTTTTGGGCGGCGCCACATACTGGGAGGGTGACGCTGATTCAACGCGTGAGTCCTTTGACGCCGCCATCGACGCCGGTATCAACCACATCGACATTGCCCCTTCATACGGGCGAGCCGAGGCGCTGGCCGGACCGCACATCCCGGCCGTGCGCGACAAGCTTTTCGTGGCCTGCAAGACCGCACGGCGCAACGCCGCCGGCGTGCGTGCTCAGCTTGAGAAATCCTTAGGTTTTTTGGGGTGCTCGTATTTCGATCTCTACCAAGCCCACGGCGTGATCTCACTCGCCGACCTCGACACTCGCACTGACGCCTTCGTGGCGATATTGGCGGCTCGCGATGAAGGTCTGTGCCGATTTGTGGGCGTCACCGGCCACGGGCCCAACACGCCCGTTGCCCAGGCCGAAGCAGTTCGTCGATACGACCTCGACACTGTCATGTTTCCCATCAACGCTCGTTTGTGGGGTGATGCGGGCTACCGGCGCGATGCCGAGGCTCTCTTGACGCTGTGCGCCGAGCGAAACGTGGGCGTGCTGGCCATCAAGTCAGGGGCATTGCGGCCCTATGGCGTCGACGCGCCAGAGGGAACGTGGCGGGTGCCGTGGTACGAGCCAATCGACGATCACGACGCGCTGGCGACCAGCATTCGATTCGTGCTCAGCGTGCCAGGGGTGACCGGCATTTGCACACCGAGCCGCGTCGACCTCACGGCCGCGGCGATCGCAGCAGCCGCAGAATTCATACCAATGGACGACGACGAATTCAACGCCACCATCGCGGCATCAA
>JAYWAI010000392.1:0-26069 GCA_043782545.1 Acidimicrobiia bacterium | reverse complement strand
CAGCGTGCGGACATATTGCGGGCGCTGCTGGGCAGCAATACCTGATGCGTTCATCGCGAGTTCGACCGAGGCGTAATCGCCGAGGCGTTCGACAAGTTTCACGAGTGGCAGAGCTTTGAGAAACGTCAATTTGCGGTTGCCAAAATGGTAGGCCAGCGCGCCAAAACGCTCTGGCCGAATGGCCACCTGGGGATGCAGCTCGTAGCGAGCCGCGAGATCAATGGCCGTCACGGCACCAACATCAACGACGAAAATCGGTTAGTAGACGCCGCACATGCCGTCGATGGAAACTTCTTCGATCAACAGCTCTTCGACGGTCTCGTCGATGGTCTCGATGTCGTTCACGATGTCGTCCATGTATGCCTCCAAAAATCGGGTCGAACCAGTTGCAGGCAGACTACCGCAGGGCAGCCCTATGCCCTGTCTCAACGGCCGATATGCACAATGCCCGCAGCTCAGCTATCTCGGCGTCGCTCAGCGTGTGGTCGGCTGCCTGCACTCGCAAACGGAACGCCAGCGACCGTGTGCCGTTCGTCAACGATGCGCCCCGGTACACGTCGAAGAGTTCACAGGTTTGGGCAACGCCTTTGGCTGCAGTACGCAAAGTGCGTTTCACGGCATCAACGGCAACCTCGTTGGGCACCACAAACGCCAACTCCACATCGCTTGACGGGTACTTCGAAACGGCCTTGAATACGGCCGTGGTGGAACCCAGATTGTCGTGTAGACGATTCACGTCGAGCTCCACGATGGCCACCCGTTCGTTCACACCAAATGCTTCACAGACCCGCGGATCCAGTTCGCCGATCACGCCGATCGGGCCGCGCCCGACCATCACAGTGGCGCTTCGACCGGGATGCAACCCGGCCAGTCCAGCGTTTCGTTTTTGATCCAGCCGAGGCGTCGAGTTGCCGAGCGACTGGCACACCAAGTTGACCAACTTCACGGCGTCGGTGGCATCGCTGCCGGCCATCACCACAGTCATGAATTCGCGTTCATTGGGCAACGCCACACCGCGATCGAGCTGTTTTCCGACTGGTTGACCGAACACTTTGCCAAGCTCGTACAACATGCGGCCGGGCTGGCGACGGGCTTGGTTATAGGCCAATGCCCGCAACAATCCGGGCCGCAACGACGGCCGCAAAACCGACTCGCTCGCCACGATTGGGTCATTGATTTCGACGGGCACATCAGCCAACCCGCACGCCGTCACATCAGCAGGGTCGATGAACGGATTGGGCATGGCCTCGTACGCTCCCCAACCGTGGAGAATTTCGGCGATGCGCCGACGACGTAGTTGGATGCCGGTGAGCGCCCCACGCTGGCCGAATACTGGTTGCTTGGCGATGTAGGCGTAACCATGATGTCGGGCGATTTCTTCGATCACGTCGATCTCAGCAGTGGCGTCCAAGCGCCATGGTGGCAGTGTCACGCTCAGCACGCCAGGGCCGGCAGCAGTCGTTGTGAACCCAATGGAATCAAGTATTCGCACGATGTCGCTCTCGGCGATGTCGGTGCCCAATGTGGCGTTTACTCGGTCAACACGTACGTCGATCGGCGATCGATCGGGCAACACGCCGGCAACGTCGACCTCGGCGACATTGTCGGCATTCACGTTCGCGCCCAGCAGGCCAACCAGGCGTGCTGCGGCGTACGGGATGATTTCCCAATCGGTTCCGCGCTCGAAGCGCGCCGAGGCTTCTGAACGCAGGCCTAATCGCTTTGACGTGCGGGCGATCGTCATAGGGTCCCATTGCACTTGCTCGAGCAACACGTCGGTGGTGGCCACCGAGATTTCCGACGATTCGCCGCCCATCACGCCAGCCAATCCAGTGGGCACATTGTTGCCATCGCACACCACCAAATCGGCGGCCTTCATCGTGCGGGTAATCCCGTCGAGGGTCACCACGGTCTCGCCTTCGATGGCTCGGCGCACCCGCATTCCGCCACCGTGAACCTTGGCCAAATCGTAGGTGTGGTTCGGGCGGCCGAGTTCGAGCATCACGTAGTTGGACGCGTCGACCACATTTGAGATAGGCCGCATACCAGCCATCGTGAGCCGACGTTGAATCCACTCGGGTGACGCCTCCACCTTGATGCCGGTGAGAACCCACCCGTGGAATCGACCGCAGCCAATGGGGTCATCGACTTGTACGGTGAAGTGGGTAGCCGGGGTGGCGGCAATGGCGGGCACCAGCGGCATCACCAGCGGATCACCCAGATGTGCGGCGAGGTCACGAGCGATCCCTAGAATTGACATGGCGTCTGGGCGATTCGGGTTGACGGCCAGATCGAAAATGGCGTCGGATTCAAGGCCGAGTGCTGTCACGATCGGGGTGCCGAGCGGGGCCAGATCGGGCGTCAGAATCATGATGCCGGCGTGGTCGTCGCCTATCTTCATTTCACGCGACGAGCACAACATGCCATTGGACCATTCGCCGCGCATCTTGCGTCGAGCGATCTGGAAATCGGTGCCGGGCATGGTGGTACCGAGCGTGGCTAGTGGCACCAAATCGCCCACCGTCATGTTGACCGCGCCACAACAAATTTGCAGCGGCTCAGTCGTGGCAACCTCGTCGGGGTAACCGACGCCGCCAGTTTCGACAGTGACGATCTGGATCTTGTCAGCATCGGGATGCGGCGACAGGCTCAGCACCCGCGCCACCACAATGCCTTCGAGACCGCCGCCAATGTGCTCGACGCCATCGCACTCCAGGCCCAACATCGAGAACGTGTCGGCCAAATCGGGGATCGACATTTCGAGCGTGGGAATGAAATCCCGCAACCAACTCAGCGGCACTTTCATACGAATTGCTCCAGCACGCGAACGTCGTTAGTGAACAGGTCGCGGATGTCGCTGACCTGGTTGTGAATAATGGCGAAACGATCGATACCGAAACCGAACGCGAAGCCCGAATATTCTTCAGGATCAATGCCGCAGTTGCGCAACACCGTTGGGTGCACCATGCCGCAGCCGCCCAATTCGAGCCATGAACCATCAGGGCGCTGCACATCGAACTCGGCAGACGGCTCGGTGAAAGGGAAATAGCTTGGCCGCAACCGGCTCGTAAAACCGTCCCCGAAAAAGGCTTTGGTGAATTGCTCAAGGCAGCCAGCCAGGTGGCCCATTGTGATGCCCTTGTCGATCACCAGGCCTTCGATTTGGTGGAAGACCGGCATGTGGGTGGCGTCGGGCGTGTCGTTACGAAACACGCGGCCCGGCGCGATGATGTAAATCGGCGGAGTTTGGCTCAGCATGGTCCGGATCTGCACGGGGCTGGTGTGCGTGCGCAGCACCACCTGCTCGTTGTCACCCTTGTCGCTGGCAAACCCGTTGACATTCAAGAAAAACGTGTCCCACATACTGCGAGCGGGGTGCCCAGCGGGAATGTTGAGCGCCTCGAAGTTGTACCAGTCGCTCTCGACCTCTGGGCCCTCGGCCACATTGAAACCCAGGCCCACGAAGACGTCTTCGAGTCGATGGCGTATCTGGGTGGAGATGTGTGCCACGCCGCGATTGACGCCGCCGATCACCTCCGTGAGATCCATGGCCTCTGCCGCCAAACGTGCTTCCGTCTCAGCCGCTGCCAGCTCGGCTCGGCGGGCTGCGAAGCTCTCCTCAAGTTGCGCTGTGGCCTCGTTGAGCGCTTGGCCAGCGGCCTTTTTTTCTTCCGGCGTAGCGAGTTGACCGAAACGCTTTTTGAGCCCAGCGAGTGGCTCCATCACGGCCCGGCGAGCGTCCTCCAAGTATTTCAGCGACTCGGCGGCCGCAATTGCAGCTTGACCGGTCGAAACGATGTCGGCAATGTCGTCGATCACGTATGTAGGTTACGCGGCCAGCTCTACCTGCCCCGAAACATTCCGGTAGCGTCCCGAAGTGCTGCTTAGGGAGGCAATGTGATTCCTCGTTTTAATTCGGGCGTGCCAGCCCCCGACATCGTTGAAGCCCTCAACGATATCGGGGTGGTTATCGTCGAACGACTGGTACCCGAATTACTGGTGGATCAGGTCATGAGCGAGCTCGCGCCGTTTATTGCGGCGACATCGTATGGCGTTGATGGATTCGTGGGACGAACCACGCGACGTACCGGATCATTGCTGGCCCGTTCGGCTTCATCACACGAACTCATCGGACACCCGCTCTTACTCGAGGCGGCCAAACAATATTTGTGGAAGCAGAAAGAGACCTTTCAGCTCCACCTCACTCAGGCCATCACCATCGAGCCCGGCGGCCCGGCCCAAGGTCTTCACCGTGACCAGTGGTGTTTCGATTTCTTCCCGTTCGCCGACGACGTAAATGTTGAAATGTCAACTATTTGGGCCATGTGCGATTTCACCGAAGAAATTGGGGCCACACGTGTGATTCCCGGAAGCCACCGCGATCCCGATTCGGCCACCGCCGACACGCACCGAACCGAGGCGGCCGTGATGCCCAAGGGCTCGGTGGTTATTTATGGGGGACGCACGATTCACGGAGGCGGCGCCAACGTGTCGTCGTTGACACGCACCGGGCTCAATGCTGACTACGTGTTGGGCTGGTTGCGGCAAGAGGAGAATCAGTACCTCGCTGCCCCACCAGAAGTGGCTCGGGGTTTCTCCGAACGCATGCAACGGCTATGCGGATACCAACAGGGCGCATATGCACTGGGCTACTACGGCGACATGCAAAGCCCCATGGACGTCTTGCGTACCACCGACCCGCCCGCCTCGCACGCAGGTCCATCATTCAGCGTTCGCTAACAAAATTGCGGGGCCCGCGTTCACTACAGCGACGACCCGGCGTGAGTGTTACACCTTGTGGTCATACTGGTCTGTCGGTGTTGGTGTCTCGCGAGGTTTCGGTGTCTCGGGTTTTGATGCCACTGCAGGCGTCAGATCGCACCGTGTCACCGGAGCGTGAGTTTGCTTTGGCTACGCGTGGCAGCGATTCTGATGGGTGTCGTGCCACGTCTGGAGTTCGCAGCGTTTGATGCCGAGTTGGCGGCAGCGGCGGCTTGGGCACTGGTGGCCCCGGCGACACTCGCTCGACAGCGAAGGCGGCGCCAGGGCGCACCGAGTTGATTGTCGTGGTCGATGAGCAGACGCTCGCCCATGGGTTGCATGAACGTAGCCGGATGTGGGTGAGTGGCGGAGCCGACTTGCCAGTAGAAGCGATACAACGATTGGCCTGCAATGCCGACGTGTCCATAGTGCGAGTCGACCGCGATGGCGTGCCTTTGGATGTCGGTCGGGCATATCCCATGGGCTGGCTAACGTCCACTAGAAATTGGCAAAACCAAGCGCCGACTAGCGCGCCACCAGGGCGACCAATTTGGCGGGGGCGACGCAGCAGTACGCGTCGCGGACGATGCCATTGACTTCGGCCCAATCCACATCGGTATCGAGTCGCACACCCAGCCACCCACGTCCACCCACATACGGCGGAAAGAAAAACCGATGCGGCTCGGCGTCGATCATGAGCGCCTGCACCCCGGTTGGTGCTGCCAGCCAAAGCGCTAGCCGACCGTCGCCGTGATGGTCATCGAGAAACATCACGAACGTCTTCATGTCCCGGATAAAAAACGTCGGGCTGCCATGGCTGAGTCGCTCATTGGCTTCTGGCAATGCCAGGCATGCTGCACGCACGTGCTTGAGTGCGTCAGCCGCCTGTCGTTTCGTGTAGATCAACCCGGCCGATTCTGGTGTATCGCACGTCACACCGCGAAACTACCCCGCCCCAGGGCCTTCGTCGATAACGTAATGAGCCGTGTCGTCACAACTCCCCCGCGCCGTGATTTGCGACATCGACGGAACACTGGCCCTGCATGGCGGGCGCAGCCCGTTCGACTGGCATCGTGTGCTCGAAGACGCACCCAACATGCCCGTGATCGAACTGGTCCAAATCCTTGCTGCGCAGGGCGTCACGATCATCTATACCTCGGGTCGAGATGAGGTTTGTCGCCGCGATACGCGCACATGGCTGGATGATTTCGTCGGCGTGCCCGGTCCGTTGCTCATGCGCTCACGCGACGACAATCGCAAAGACTCAGCGGTGAAAAAGGAGTTGTACAAAAAGTACATCCGCGACAGCTATCGCGTCCTGTTCGTACTTGACGACCGCAATCAGGTAGTTGACCTGTGGCGTGACGATTTAGGGCTGGCGTGTTTCCAGGTCGCCCCGGGTGATTTTTAGCTTCGACATACTCAGCACCGCAACGGCACCGGCCACGCCAATCAGCACGACCCGCAATGTCGTACCAAGGCTGGGCAAGTCGAGAGCAAAAAAATGCTTGGTAAATGGCACTGCAAATGCCAACACAATCGCCACGATGTCGGCCGCGATGAGCGCCTGACGCCGGCGAGTCCATGGCCGAGCGACACGCGCCAGGGCACCCACGCCAACGATAATCAGCACCAACGTTGTAGCGGTTCGTGCCTCACGCAAGGACACCCGCTGTGAATGCCGTAACCACGCATACGCTGAAAGCGCACATGTCGCCCCTACGATTCCAGATGGGATGGCGAACTGAATCACTCGGCGGACAAACCCCGGGAAAGCCTTATGGTTATTCGGTTCGAGCGCCAACACGAAAGCCGGAATTCCGATCGTCCACGTACCAATGAGCGTGAGATGTCGGGGCAAAAATGGGTACGCCGCTCCCGTAATACCGACACCCAGCGCGATCAAAATCGCGTATACCGTTTTGGTGACAAATAACTGGGCGACCCGCTCAATGTTGTTGATCACTCGTCGCCCCTCGCCCACTGTCAACGGGAGCGACGAGAATTTGCTGTCGAGCAGCACCAGTTGTGCCGTTGCCCGGCTGGCATCCGAGCCATTGCCCATGGCAATGCCCATGTCGGCGTCCTTGAGGGCCAGTACGTCATTTACGCCATCGCCGGTCATTGCCACCGTATAACCACGTGCTTTGAGAGCGTTCACCATGGCCCGCTTTTGCTGCGGTGTCACACGGCCGAAAACATTTCCCGCTGCCAATACGTCGGGCAGATCTTCGTCTGACACTGAACGCATGTCGACCGCGTCTCGAACCTCGAGCCCGGCCCGTTCAGCGATGGCGGCAACAGTGGCAGGGTTGTCGCCTGAGATCACCTTGAGCTCAACACCCTCCGCGGCGAACCAAGCCAACGTGGCTCGGGCGTCGCTCCGCACACCGTCCTCCAATACGCCGAGTGCTACTGGCATAAGCCGATTCGGGATCGTGTCCCCCGTCAAGCCTTCTGGAGCCTGGGCCAACAGGACCACTCGGTTTGCAGCTGCGGTAAACGGCGCGATCTGCTCCACGACTCGCAACCGATCGATGTCGGAACACGATGTCAAAAGAAACTCCGGAGCCCCGAGCAAGTAGGCGCCCTGAGCGCCAAAGTCGGCCGCGCTCCATTTGCGAGCAGAGCTAAACGGGACGATCGATAATGACAAATAAATATCAGATGGCGTCACGAGGTCAGCAAAACAGCGCAACGTCGGATTCGGCGACGGATCAGCGAGCGCCATCGACGTCAATACCACCCGCGCGAGCTCTTCTGAAAACGCCCCCAACAGTTCGATGCCAACGAAGGAAATCTCACCGCTGGTAATGGTGCCTGTCTTGTCGAGGCACAGAACGTCGACACGAGCCAAGGTTTCCACTGCCGCCAGCTCTTGTACCAGTGCCTTACGTCGTCCGAGCCGAATGATGCCGGCAGCAAACGCCAGCGACGTCAAGAGGGCCAAGCCTTCTGGCAACATCGCGACGAGACCGCCGACAGTTGAGCGCAAGGCCTCACGCCAATCGTCGTGCGCTCGCTGTTGACTCCAAATCAGCAGTGCAGCGACCGGAATCATGGCCCAACCCACCCAAGTGATAATGGTGTCAATCCCCCGCCGGAGCTCGGAATTCACCAGTTGGAATCGTTTCGCCTCCGTGGCAAGCTGAGCAGCGTAGGCATTTGACCCGACCCGGGTGGCCACCATGGTGCCGGTTCCGGCCACCACGGCGCTACCCGACAGCACTTGGTCGCCGGTCGTTTTATGTATTGCGTCCGCCTCGCCGGTCAGCATCGATTCATCGATCTCCAACCCAACGCCGTCGATAATCGCCCCGTCGACCACAAGCTGCTGCCCACTCGATAGCCACAACACGTCGTCTTCCACCACGTCACCAACTGCGATTTGGACCCGGACCCCATCGCGAATCACTTCGGCCTTCGGCGCATTTAACACTGCAAGCCGGTCAAGCGTGGCTTTCGACCGCACTTCTTGCACTATCCCGATCACAATATTAACGGCCAACACAAAGCCAAAGAGGGCGTCATTTATCGGCCCCACGACCAATATGACGGCTAGCAAAATTCCCAAGATCATGTTGAACCGGGTCACCACGTTGGCCTTAATGATCTGACCCCACGTACGAGTGTTGGTGCCTTCAACCACGTTGACTCGGCCAGCGGCAACGCGTTGCGCCACTTCGGCAGACGTCAATCCGACGGGCAGACTCACGTCGTTTGCCACATTCCCGCTCCCAGCTGGCGTCGCCTTGGGTGCTTCGTTTCTGCCGGGCATCGAATGAGACTATTCGGCACGAGCAACTCGGCGTTGCCGGGCTGATTCAAACAGCACGATCGTGGCAGCCATAGCAACGTTAAGGCTTTCGGCCGCTCCGGCCATTGGGATCATCACTCGCTCATGACACGCTGCCGACGATTGATCACTCAACCCGTGCGCTTCATTGCCCATCATGACGGTAAACGGACGGACCAAGTCGACTTGATCCAGCGGCACACCGTCACACATGACGGTGGCCAACCAGCGACCGGGCAATTGCGACGATCTAACTTCCGTGTTGCGAACCACAGGCATGCGAAACAACGAACCGGCTGCAGCACGAACGACTTTGGGGTTCCACGGGTCGACAGAGCCATGACTCAGGGCCACGGCGTCGGCGCCGGCGGCTTCCGCGGCCCGCACGATTGTGCCCAAATTCCCTGGATCATTGATTTCTTCACACCACACCGCCATGGTCGAATCGGGCGGTATTTCGATACTTGGCACTCGCACAATTGCCAGCACTGGTTGTGCCGACACCGTGGTGCTCACCCGTTCGATTACGCCATCGCCACACTCAAATCGCGCCGCAGTGTTGCGAAAATCAAGGGAACCCGTTGGCACATACACCGCCTCGACGACAAGGTCACTTGCCAGCGCCTCATAAATCAGCGTTGGCCCTTCAACGACAAAAACGCCCTCGGCAGTACGAGCCGATGAACTCCGAAGAAGTTCGCGGACTCGCGCTACCGGGGCGCTCGAAAATGTCAGTCCGGCCACAAAGGCCTTTCTACAAGTATGGAGTTATGCCGCGGTGTGCTGCGCGGCGGCTACCGCTACCAGCGCGCCGAAAGCGGCTGAGTCGGTAACGGCCAAGTCGGCCAGCACCTTACGGTCTACTGTCACACCAGCCTTAATGAGGCCGTCGATGAAGCGGGAGTAGCTCATGCCGTGCTCACGCGTTGCCGCGTTAATACGCTGAATCCAGAGCTTGCGAAATTCGCCTTTGCGTGCTCGACGGTCACGGAAGGCATAAGCCTCGGCGTGCATGACGGCTTCGTTGGCTTGACGGAATGAGCGGCTGCGAAGGCCGTAGTAGCCCTGTGCCTTTTCGAGAACCTTCTTATGGTTCTTCTTTGCATGTACGCCACGTTTGACGCGTGCCATAGCTGGTTACCTTTCTTCGAACGGTTGGAAAGCTGGAAAGTGAAAGAAAAACGGACTAGCGCTTGCCGAGCAAGCGTTTGATTTTGTATGCGTCGCCGGGATGCACGTCGGCCATGCCTTCGATGCGCCGCTTGCGGTTTGACGCTTTCACTTCAAACTTGTGTTGGTTGTTGACCTGCAAACGGCGCAGCTTGCCCGTGCCAGTGGTTTCAAACCGCTTGGCCGCCGTCTTCGATGTCTTCATTTTGGGCATGGCCCTTATTCTCCTGATGTTTCTTGGGGATTCGGTGCTAGTACTTCTGGCGCAGCTTCTGGGACCGCAGTATCCGCAGCAGCGGCTGGGGCATCTGGAGTTGCGTGCTTAGATTTGGGAACGTGATTGTCGCTTGACTTGCCCACCGGTTTCACCGGCTTTTTGTTGGGCGACAACACCATGATCATGTTTCGACCGTCAAGCTTTGGCGCAGCTTCCACTTTGGCGTTTTCACCAAGCGTGACTTCGACTTGCTTGAGAATGTCCATCCCGATTTCGGGGTGATGCATCTCTCGACCGCGAAACATGATCGTGACTTTGACTTTGTGACCTTCTTCAAGGAATTCCAAAACATGTTTTGTCTTGGTGTCGAAATCGCCCTTGCCAATCTTGGGGCGATACTTCATTTCCTTGATGGACGTTTGCATTGATCGGCGTCGAGACTCTTTGAGCTTCTGAGCCTCCTCGTACAAATGCTTGCCGTGATCCATGATCCGACAAACAGGTGGGTTTGCCATCGGCGCCACTTCGACAAGGTCGAGGTCGGAATCGCGAGCGATTCGAAGAGCTTCTGGGACCGATTTAATACCCAGTTGCTCGCCGGTGGCTGAAACGAGACGAACCTCTTTGGCTCGAATTTGCTCGTTAATACGAGCGCCGGTTGGATTGGGCGGTGCTATGGCCGCTCACCCTTTGTAAGTGTCGCCGAAACGTCGGTCGCAAGGTGCAATGCGCATCCTCCTTGTAGTAGGGACAAAAATACGTCGCACAAGGAGGCAGCCACCGAAGCCGGTGATTGAGCGACCTGGCGCACGAGTCGGTGATCCGGGGAACACCAGTTGCATGGCCAGGTGGAGGCGAACCCCACTTGTGATCAGTTGTAGATCTAAATTGCCCGGCTACGGTAACAGACCGTGAACCATGATTCCGAACTTGATCCTGACGACTTTGAAGATCGGGAAGAAGCAGTAGCCGAGGTCAACCGCATTCGGGCTGAACTTTCTGAGGTTTCCGCCGCCCAAGTCGTCGTCAACCATGCCATGGGCCTGTACGAATTGGCCGCCATACACCTGTCGAGCCACCCACCGCACTTGGGCGAAGCCAAGATCGCCATCGACGCCCTCGCCGGTGTCATGCATGCCTGCGAATCCCGACTTGGCGAGCATGAGCCGACACTGCGCGAAGCGCTCGCTCAGATGCAAATAGCGTTTGTGCAAATGGGTTCGATCAGCGAATCGTAACCCGGTAGCCGAGCGAGAAAATCGAACAAGTTAACTATCCTCAGTTGTCGCGGCACTGACCCGTAGGCTTACTGCTGGGCGGAGTCCTATCTCCTGTGACGTGATATGACTGACGTGCGCTCTTCAAAATCTGTGGCTCCCGACACTGCCTGCTCGACGCGTGGTCGGCGGCCGTCTTCGATCCACCAACACTCGTACCGTGCTCGACGCGATGAACTCACTGGGTTGGCATCGCGGTCGCTGTTCGTAGACAGGATCACTGCCGCACTCAGCCAACCACATGTCACGAGCACGCCTTTTGCGGTGTTGTTCATCAACCTGGATCGGTTCACGTGGGCCAACGATGCCCTGGGTCGCGAAGGGGGCGACGCCGTGTTGCGCGGGGTCGCCACCCGCCTTCGGCAAGTAACAAGCGGCCCCGACACCGTGGCCAGAATCGACGGCGACGAATTCGGCATTGTGTGTCCAACGATCACCGACGCTGACGCCGCCCTCGAGCTGGCAGCATTGGTTTCCGTTGCTCTTGATCCGCCGTTCACATTCGGCACGGAACCCCTCTTCGTCACGGCCTCGATCGGCATCAGGATGAGCCATCCGGGTGAAACGGCGTCGGCAGTCGACGTGATGCGCGATGCCACCGTGGCCATGCGGCGGGTCCGTAGCAGAGGCGGTGCGGGGTCGGAACTCTTCACGGAATCAATGCGAGTAAATTACACAAAACGCGCCGGAATCGACCACGCATTACATCAAGCGCTCGATGAACATCAGCTCTTGGTGCACTATCAGCCCGTAGTTCAATTGGCCTCTGGACGAATCACCGGCATGGAAGCACTCGTGCGTTGGGATCACCCGGAATGGGGCATGGTGCCGCCAATCGAGTTCATTCCCGTGGCCGAATCCTCAGGTGTTATTAACGCCATTGGCGACTATGTGATGACAGAAGCCTTAGCCCAGGCTGCCGCGTGGGAACGCATGGCGGGCCCCCATCTTGCCCCAACTGTGGCGATCAATTTGTCGGCACGACAGTTCTTGAACCCGCGACTCGCCGGTCATATCAGTGACCTCATTGCGGCAGCCGGCGTGAACCCGGAACGGATCTGTTTCGAAATTACCGAGAGTGTTTTGATGGACGATTTGGATTCCACCATTGCATCGTTGCGGTCGCTAAAGGATCTTGGCGTGGGTCTGGCCGTCGACGACTTCGGGACTGGATATTCGTCATTGGCGTACCTCAAACGGTTTCCCGTTGACTCGGTCAAAGTCGACCGCTCATTCATCAACGGCCTCGGTATTGATGCAGAAGACTCCGCCATCGTGCAAGCGGTGATCGGCATGAGCAAGGCCCTTCGGCTTGCTACCGTTGCCGAGGGAGTCGAAACCGAAGCACAGGTGATGGCGTTGCAGTCACTCGGTTGTGACATCGGGCAGGGATATCACTTCAGCCGGCCACAACCCGCCGCTGCTTTGCACAATTTGGTGGCAACTGGCGGCGTCCTGCCCTAACTGGCGGGCGTTGCTTAGCCCATCGGATCAGGCTCGATCGGCAAAATCCTGGTGGCCTCATAGGCACCGGCCAAACCGGGAACGATTCGGGCGCTCACGTTTGCCCCGACATCAATCTGGCGTGACCCATCGGCTATCTGCGCACAGTGAAATCCATACGAGCCGCCCCTACCAGAGGTCACTGTGCCCCAACCTCGGTCGACGTCAAATGCCGACACCACGCCAGTCACCGTCGACCAACACTCGCGAGGTTCTGGCCTGTCGCCACCCAGTGATTCGGACACGTCAGTGGACGATTTTTGAAATGGGAAGCTCAATAATGTCACTAGCACCAGCGTCCTTCAGCGCCGGAATCAACACGTTGATCTGCGCCTTGGGCACGACGGTTTCTACGGCGTAGTCGGGATTGTGGAGGTCGGTCCCAAAGAGTTGACTCACCGTTGGCGACTTCATCGATGGCAACAACGCGATCACTCCGGCCAAGTCCGCTGCACCCACGTTAAGCTTGACCAACACCTTGCCTCTGGCTTCCATGGTGCCAGCTAACAGTGTCAAAATTTGGTTCATTGCGTGTTGTTTTACGGGATCTGCGTAGGCAGTTTTATTGGCAATGAGTTCTGTGTAGCTGATCAAAATGGTATCGATAATTTTGAGCCCGGCGGCGCGCAATGCCCGACCTGTTTCGGTGATGTCGACAATGCAATCCACGATGTCGGGTACCTTGGCTTCTGTTGCGCCGTAGCTCAATCGGATGTCAGCCTCGATCCCTTTTGAGGCAAAAAATCGCTTGGTCATTTCGGGATACTCGCTCGATACGCGCACGCCGTGCGGGAGGTCTTCGACTCGCTCGATGCCCGAATCGGCCGGCACTGCAACGACCACCTTTATCGGCAATGCAGTGGCTTTGGAGTATTTCAACTCGCCCAAGCTGACCACATCGCTGTTGGTTTCTTGTACCCAATCGCGTCCGGTGATACCAATGTCGAAGAGCCCGTCAGCGACATACACGGGAATCTCTTGCGGTCGCAGAATCCGCACTTCGACAACGCGCGGGTCATCGATGGTGGCCTTGTAATCAACCGCTGACGATCGCACCACGGTGAGATCTGCTTCCTCGAAAAGTTGGAGGGTCGCTTTCTCTAAAGATCCTTTTGGCAACACGACGCGCAACATGAAATTTCCTTCGATTGATCAGGGGGATCAGTGGGGAGAGGGTTGATCAGCCAACAAGCGTAGAGCGTGGGGCACAATGTCCATCACCGCATTGAGTTGCTCGACGCAACCCTTCGGTGACCCGGGCGTGTTAACTACGACGGCCGAACCAATCGTGCCGGCGATACCTCGACTCAATCGACCTAACGGGCTCACCAAGCGCATGGCCTCGGCCAATCCAGGAGCCTCACGATCAATGACTTGCCGGGTACCTTCAGGAGTCAAATCTCGCGGCGCAAACCCCGTACCGCCGGTCGACACGATCAGCCCGACAAACCCGACGGCCATTTGCCGCAACGCGTTCGCCACGTTGTCAACGCCGTCGGCAGTAACACGCAACTCGTCGACGACAAATCCCGCTGTTTCGAGTGCGGAAACGAGAGCCGCACCACTGAGGTCCTCACGCGTTCGGGCAATCACGCCGTCAGAAACCGTGAGCACTTTGGCGTGCAACCCAGCACCCGGGCCCGCATCGCTCGCACCAGAATTCGAATCAGAAGCAGTCATGAGTCGCAACGGTAACGAAAGATTGCCATTCCGTCTGTGTCGGCCGTTTGCGGCAGCAGCATCGCGCCCCGACCAAGGGGTAGCCACGGCGCCGCTGGTGGCTCAAGGGGGACAAAATTTGGATGGTTGACGGCCATCCATGCATCAATGTCAACTGTCTCAGCAGCTGTAATTGTGCACACGCTGTAGACCAGCACGCCAGACGGTTGAATGATCCGGCACGCTTCGCTCAGCAGGCGGCGCTGCAAATTGCTCAACGTCTCTACCGCGTCGGCAGTAATGCGCCAGCGGGCATCGGGACGGCGGCGCAACGCTCCGAGCCCACTGCACGGCGCATCAACGAGGACTCGATCCAGCGACCCATCTGCGTAGGGCAGCTTGGTGCCGTTGGCAACGAGCACCGGCAACGAACGATCCTGCGACACTCGCTGCACGTTGCCAGCCAAGAGCCGAACGCGGCCGTGATGTAGATCGCTAGCCAGCACTGTTGCGTCCGTGGCGGCCAATCCTGTGGCCTTGCCGCCGGGCGATGCACACACGTCGGCCACCAACTCCCCTGCCTGGGCGCCAACGAGATCCACCACCCATTGGGAGCCGAGATCTTGGGTGTACCCGTCGTCACGTTCCGTGCGACTCGCCGGGGCGTTCATTGCTTCGAGCGCCGCTGTCGCATCGGCGAGCCCGATGTCATCGATCAGCCGCTCCACGATCCAATCGGGATAACTCAGGCGAATGGCCAAGCTGGGCCAATCGGAATCCAGTTCTGGAACGTTGGCGGCCACTTTTCGCAACACTGCGTTGACCAATCCGCGGGTCCGTTCGGGCGCCAAATCGACCGTCGCACTCACGGCAGCGTGGGTAGGTGTGCGCATGAACGCCAACTGATATGCCCCCAGGCGAAGAACGCTTCTGGTCTTGGTATCGGGTGGTTTTGCCAAAAAACGATCGACCAAGAAATCGCAACTTCTTTGCATTCGCGTTGACCCGTACACCAATTCGGTGACGAAGTTTCGATCTCGGGAGTCGAGCTGTGATGTAGCCAACACTTTCGGCAGTAACACGTTGGCGAACGCCCCTTGACTGTCAATCCGATTCATGACGTCGAGAGCGAGTTGTCGGGGTTCGATGATCATGAGCCGAGCCGTTCCTGCGGGCTGAGGTGAGCGCCACGAAGCCAATCGTCTGCGCTCATACGAGGTTTTCCTTCTGGTTGCACCACGAGCAACTGCACCGCTGCCCTACCGCACACAACAGTGTCACCCTGCAGCGTGCCGGGCGCAGCATCAGAATCGCACTCCACCACCAAAGCTTGATGAATACGAAATCGCTTCGAATTGATCGTCGTCCAGGCGCCACCGAGCCGGATAACGCGGTTGAGTTCAGACGCAGGACGGGCCCACTCGAGGTGTAAGTCTTCTGGCGAAATTTTCGCTGCGTACGTAGCGGTGCCACTTTGTGTCACCGGGGTGGCTAGACCGTGCGTCAGACCACTCACCAACATACGGCAGCCCAACTCGACGAGGTCGCTCCGCAAAGATTCTCCCGTGGCGTCCTCGGCAATAGGGATCTCTTCGACCATGTACGTCGGCCCCGTGTCGAGTCCTTCAGCAAGCGCCATGATGCAGACGCCCGTCGTGGCGTCACCGGCCAGGATCGCCCGTTCGACCGGTGCTGCGCCACGCCATCGGGGCAGCAAGCTGAAGTGCACGTTAATCATAGGTAGCTGTTGCAAAACACTTACCGGAATCAATTTTCCGTAGGCCACCACGACACCCAAATCAGCGTCAAAGGAACGCGATTCAGTCACAGAATGCACGACGGGGATACCTAATTCACGAGCAGCCAGAGCGACGGGCGTGGGCGACAATTCAGTGCCTCGACCACGTCGCTTATCGACCCCAGTAACGACCCCAACGACGTTGACGTCGGACGCTACTAGCGCCTCCAGAGGCGCTACTGCCATGCTGGGCGTTCCGAAATACACGACACGTTGTGGGCGTCCAACGAACGTAAGGAGTGCCTCAGAATCGCTCGTCATGCGCGCAGGCGCAAACGCATTCCCTTGCGCTCGGGCATGGTGGGCTCCTCGCCCATGGCGCGCTGGCGCAGTACTTTCATGGCCGCGCGTCGTTGATCATCTTCAAGCATGTCGACCAGCAATTTTCCGTCCAAGTGGTCCATCTCGTGCAGGTACATACGGGCCTCAAACTCATCGGCTTCGATGGACACTTCGTTGCCATCCAAATCAAATCCAATGATATGAATTTCTTTAGGTCGGACGATTTCGAAACTCATATCCGGCACCGACAAGCACCCTTCTTCGTATTCCCATTCACCTCGGGATTCCACGATCACCGGGTTGATGAGCGTCTTGGGCCCATCTCCTTCGCCGACGTCGTAAACGAAAAATCGCTTCTGAATGCCAACTTGTGGAGCGGCCAAACCAACACCCGGCGCGGCGTACATTGCTTCGAGCATGTCCGTGGCGATCGCCGCCAATTTGCCATCAATGTTTTCGACTGGTTGGGCCACTTGGCGCAAAACAGGATCGCCGATCAATCGAATGGAATACGAAGCCATAGCCGCACAGGCTACCCTGCCCATCACATGAGCCTCCCAAACATGACGCTGCGGTGACACGATGAGCGAGCCATCGCACTACTTCACCACTAACGCAGATCTTCCGTCCAAGCGCTCAACCGTCGATCTTCACCTGCCCGATTGCTCATTTGTCCTCACCACTGATCGAGGCGTTTTCTCGATAGACGGCGTCGACCCTGGTACGAAATTTCTTCTGTCTACCGCTCCCGCCCCACCCGAGGTCGGCCATATTCTGGATCTCGGATGTGGCTACGGCCCGATCGCCGTCGCTCTTGGCCGGCGCTCGCCCTCGGCAAAAATTTGGGCCGTAGACGTCAACGAGCGGGCGGTCGAACTCACCGCGCTCAATGCCGCGTCATACGATCTCGATCACGTCCATGCGTGCATGGACGATGCCGTGCCACCTGAGATCCGCTTCTCGGCGATCTACTCCAACCCGCCGATACGCATTGGCAAGAAGGCGCTTCACGAGATGCTCGACACCTGGCTCAGCCGACTCACTAGCGATGGTGTGGCGTATCTCGTAGTGCACAAAAATCTTGGTTCGGATTCACTGGCCCAGTGGCTCAAACACGAAGGCTGGCAATGCGACCGATTGGACTCGTCGATGGGATACCGAATTTTGCGGGTGCAACATGGCCCAGCTTGACCCAACCGGTCTCAAAAGACTCCACCGATCCTGGCGGCAACTTCCCGCCCCCCGACTCGCGCTCATTTGTGAGAATTTGAACTCGCCGTACAACGTGGGATCGATTGCCCGAACGGCAGCGGCCTACAAGGTGGATTACGTGTGGCTCACCGGATCCACACCCGGTTTTGATCACTCTGGCACGCAGAAAGTTGCCCTCGGCACGGACCGATTTCTGACGTCCTCGATCGTGTCAACCGGCGTTGAGGCCGTCGAGGCCGCGAAAGCCGACGGCTATGTATGCGTCGCTATCGAGTTGGCGTCTGAAGCAGTGCCGTTGTTCAGTTTGGAGTCAACCTTTGGCACCTCAACTGATCTGTGTTTGGTCGTTGGCCATGAGGGCCATGGGGTCAACGCTAAGACCCTCCAAGCGGTCAACCATGTTGCCTACTTGCCGCTCGCAGGGAAAGTTGGTTCGCTCAACGTGGCCGTCGCCGCAGCGATCGCGATTGCCGAAGTTCGCGGCTGGACCTGGCAGAACGCTCACGAATCGCCACCCTAAAGCCGATAGAGATTCATGCGTCTATACGTGTTACCGCTCGGCTTGCTGGCGGCCTGTTCGTCATTTGCTACTCGGGCCACGACGAGTACTCCTCACCTAACTACCTCAGCTCCCGCAACTGCGACCTCGAGCGCGCTCCCCATAATTCCTGCGAGCGCCACGACAGCCACGAGCGCCACATCTTCCACAACTGTTACTCCGTCGATGGCGTCGTTTCCCAATCAAGAATTGGCCGCCCAAAAGCTGTACCGGGCGTGGGTGGCAGGCGACGTTGCCGGTGCCGCTGGCCTTGGGCCATCGGCTGATATCGCGAACCTGTTCAGTAAATTCAAACCCCAACCGAACGCAGAAGATCGCCATTGCGACAATGGCGAATTCGGGACGAGCTCGTGCTTTTTCGCCAACGGCCAAGGCGGGGTAAATGTGACTGTCATTCACAACGTCGATGGCTCGTGGACGATCACCAAGATCGACGCTTACTGACCAGACATCGACTAGCCCGGCCTATAAGCGCAGCGGATCAACTTCGATGCGCAATCGGCCAGGGGGCCGTTGCACGGCGTTGAGTACATCACACAACACATCGTGAGTCGACGCCCGCACCAGGAATGCGCCATCTAGCGCCTCGCGAACTTCATATTCCCCCGAGGGCAATCGGTGAATGAATTCGGCGGCCGACGACCCGCTCACAATGGCCTGAGCGCAATACGGCGGATGGCCGATGTCGCGTCGTGCAGCATCTTCGGCCCGCGAGAACCGCTCAGGATCGCCATGGAGCGCGGCAACCACCGCCTCGTGGCGTGGGTAACGAGTTTGCACCAACACCCGGCCTCCAGTGTCCTTGGGCCCCACCAAGCGAGCAGCTCGCACGAGCAGACCAAACGCTTGCTCAGCCGCTCGATACCGAGGTGCCAAAAGTTCTTGGTCGAAGTCCAAAAAAATGACGGCATCAGCAGCGGGGATTTGGTGCAACACGGCTTCGGTGCCCACGAACAAGGATGTCGTTCCCGATGTGTTGGCTGAGAATGCTTGCGCGCCCGTGACCTCGATCACTGGTCGATTTGCCAGCGCCTCGAGTTCCTCACGCACTCGCGTCACGCCCACGCGCAACGAACGCATGGACATGGCGCCGCAAACCACACACACCTTGGGGCGCACATGACCGCATTTTGGGCACGCCAAATTTTCGTCCACCGTTCCCATGGGGGTCGCGCATTTTTCGCAACGAGCGATCTCGCCGCATTTTTGATTGGCGCACACCAAAAATCGAGCCCGTCCCGTGCGGTTCAAGACACACAGCACTCGTTCGGCTGATCGCAACGTGGCCACAATCCTGGGCGAATACATGCCTGTCGCCGGGTCATCGCGTCGCCGATCGATGATGTCAACCAACGGCCATCCGGATCGCTCGGCGACTCGAGACGGTTCAATTGTGTGCACCGCCATCCGTCGGGCCTCCAGCGAAGGCATCGGCGAACTCAACACACATCGTGCACCGAGTTGAAGAGCGCGTTCGATACACACATCGCGGGCATGCCAGGTTGGCGCTTGTTCTTGCTGGTGGCCTTCGTCGTGCTCGTCGATGACGACGATGGCCGAAACGTCAGGTGCCGTCGCCCATGCGGCAGACCGCGCCCCCACGATCACGTGGCCACCGGCAGCGGCTGACGCCCATTCCAGGGGCCACAGCGCCACTGGTTGGCCAGCGCGCCGGAGTTGAGCCGCCAGGAGTCGGGCTGCCTCGAGTGATGGGAGCACAACAATCGTCGACCCGCCAGCCGATGCGGCCTGCACGAGTGCCGCGTTGCCGGCACTCGGCGGGCGGCGTATCAGCACCGAGCCTGGTAGTGGACTGTCGCTGAAATATGCCATCAGGCGACGCGCATCATCGTCGACCGGAAATGTTTGGGCGGTTGCCCGACCACGCGTCGCCAAGAATCGCACAGCATTCGGGGGCGAAGCTGTACCCAGAAACGCTTGAGGCCGCCCGACATATCGCCACGCCGCCCAACGCGCCAACGCAATCACCGGGGCATCTGGCCCGTAACCGGTGATCTTGGCCAGTGGTTTTAGCGTGACGCCAACTGGGCCAGAGTCCAAAATTTCGGTCACCCAGCCCCCGACCCGGCGGCCATGTAGGTCGACGCGAACAATGGTGCCGACGCGAACGTGCGGCACCATTGCTTCAGGTACGAGGTAATCAAATTCCCGCTCGATGGCGGGAACGTCGGGCAGGATTCTGGCGACAATCACGCGTCACCCCGCCCAGCAGACCGTGCTTGAGCGACCCGCGCCCAATCACGTTTGACGGTGTTACAGGCCAAGTGCCGACTTGAAACTGTCCAGGCGGCTGGTGTGTTCCCAGGTGAATTCGGGCAACGCCCGACCAAAGTGGCCGTAGGCGGCCGTCTTCTTGTAGATCGGACGGCGCAATTCCAAGTCGCGACCGATCGCCGCGGGCCGGAGGTCAAACACTTCGCGAACCGCAGCTTCGATCTTGGCGTTGGACACATTTTCGGTGCCAAACGTTTCCACCATGATCGATACCGGGTGCGCAACGCCAATGGCGTACGCCACTTGCACTTCACAACGCGACGCGGCACCAGATGCCACGACATGCTTGGCGACCCATCGGGCGGCGTACGCTGCCGAGCGGTCAACCTTTGAAGGATCCTTGCCGGAGAACGCGCCGCCACCATGACGGGCCATGCCGCCGTACGTATCCACAATAATTTTGCGCCCGGTCAGGCCGGTGTCGCCGCGTGGTCCACCAATTTCGAACACACCGGTCGGGTTCACCAGCACTTCGTACCCATCCCCGTGGAATGCCTCGGGCACCATGGTCGAGATCACGTGCTCGATGAGGTCGGGCTTGATCACGGTTTCTGCATCGACGCCTGGTGCGTGTTGGGTCGAGATCAACACTGTTTTGAGGCGCACTGGGCGACCATCGACATAGTCGAAAGTCACTTGTGTCTTTCCGTCAGGACGAAGGTACGGCAAAATGCCGGACTTACGAACTTCGGTCAAGCGGAATGCGAGTTTGTGCGCCAACCAGATCGGCATCGGCATCAAGTCGGGCGTTTCGTCGCAGGCGTAGCCGAACATCATGCCTTGATCGCCGGCGCCCTGCGAGTTGAGGATGTCTTCCCCGCTACGCCCGGTACGCGTTTCTAGCGCCGTATCGACACCTTGGGCGATGTCAGGTGATTGCGGATCGATCGACACCATGACGCCACAGGTATGGCCATCAAAGCCAAAGCTTTCGCGGTCGTAGCCGATTTCACAAATTGTTTCGCGAGCCAAACCAGCAATATCAACGTACGCGTTGGTGGTGATTTCGCCAGCCACAATGCACATGCCCGTCGTCAGCAGCGTCTCACAAGCAACCCGGCCGGCTGGGTCGACGGCCAAAATGGCGTCCAGCACGGCATCGGAAACTTGATCTGCCATCTTGTCGGGATGACCCTCGGTAACGCTCTCCGAGGTAAAGGTGTAGTTGGCCACAAGGACTCCTGTTGTGATGTATTTGGGGGGAAAATCAAGCCAGCAACGTAGTGCGGGCGGCATCCAAGATCGCGTGCGCGATGGCTTGTTTGCTGGTGAGGTTGACATTCTGCCTCAAACCGTGGGCAGAAAAGATGATTACCTCGTTGGTGTCATGCTCAAAACCGACATTTTCGGCTGAAACGTCATTGGCGACAATGAAATCGAGATTTTTGCGTTGAAGTTTCGACAGGGCATTTTCTTCGACGTTGCACGTCTCGGCGGCGAAGCCAATCAGGAGTTGCCCGGGCCGTTTCGTTGCCCCCAGCTCGGCCAAAATATCGACTGTGGGTTCCAACACAATCGTTGGCGCGCCTACTTCTTTCTTGATCTTTTCAACCGACGACACAACAGGGCGAAAGTCGGCAACCGCAGCCGCCATCACCACAACATTGGCCTGTGCGGCCACACGTTGAACCGCATTTCGCATTTGGTCTGCAGTTTCGACGTCTACCACCTCGACGCCATTGACCACCGGCCGGCGGACTGTGGTGATGAGGGTGACGTGCGCACCGCGTTGCGCCGCGGCGTTGGCCACTGCGGTGCCCTGCTTGCCCGAGGATCGGTTGGTAATAACGCGGACGGGGTCAATCGGCTCACGGGTGCCTCCAGCGGTCACGACGACATTCAGCCCAAGGAAGTCCTGAGGCCCCAAGAGCGCGGTGACGGCCGCAACAATATTTTCGGGGGATGCCAATCGGCCCGCCCCCGAATCGCCTCCGGCCAGCCGACCCGATTCTGGCTCTACAATATGCACGCCACGGCGACGAAGCGTGGCCAGATTGTCCTGCACGGCGAAGTGCTCCCACATTTCGGTGTGCATTGCCGGACACACCATCACTGGCGCTCGAGTGGCTAACAACGTGGCCGTCAGGAGGTCGTTGGAGATACCAGCGGCGTACGTGCCCAAGAGCCGAGCCGTAGCAGGAACCACAAGAATCAAGTCTGCGGTTTGACCAAGCACGGTATGCGGGATTGGAGAGTCCTCGTCCCACAATGACGATTGCACTTTCTCACTCGCCAGTGCCGAAAACGTAGTTTCTCCCACAAAACGGCGAGCGCCGACCGTCAACACAGGAACCACGTGGGCACCGGCGTCGACCAGTCGGCGACACACCTCAATAGCTTTGTATGCAGCGATACCACCGGTAACGCCGAGAACGATTTTTTTGCCTGCTAGCACGGGTGACAGTTGACCAGATTTCAGACTGAATTACCAAGCACCCGAAGCAAACACGGCTCAATCGTCGTTTTTGTCACCCTTGCCATCAGAGCCTTTTACCTTGGTTGACGAAGTCGACTTAGCGCCTTCTTTGTCGGACTCTTTAGTGGTGTCAGCGACATCTGCCTTTTCGGGCACGCACGGCATCGTGGTCGTTACTGCCGGGGCAGCAGTCGCCGTGGTGGTGGCGACATCGTCGTTGGACTCTTTGTCGTCTGATTCCTTGGCATCGTCACACTCGGGCAATCTTGCCATGGTGGTCGTAGTGACGCCAGGGGCCTGTGTCGTGGTCGCTGCTTGAGTCGTGGTCGCTGCTTGAGTCGTGGTGGCCGCAGTTGTTGAGGTTTCCTCGGCCGTGACCGTGACGTCTTGAACTTCGACCTTAGGCTCGGTAGTCGTGGCGCCAGACGTAGTCGAGCCGCTCGTGCTCGTGGTCGTTTCTACGGCTTCAGAGTGCTTCGCCGAAGCGTTCTGAAAAGTACTTACGCCAGGGACTGCTCCAGCAACCGCCGCTGTGCCGAAAGCGGCAACCATCGCGCCTGCAGCAATTGCATATTTCCATTTGGGGATCGACATATTTTTCTCCTTCGCATGCCGCAATGTGCGGCCCGAGAAGTGTGCCTCACCTCGGGTGGCGTGACGTGCCAATTTGTTGAATCTTTAACAGATCTTTCCCAAAAGTGGTGTCAAATGACTACTCAGCGCTGGGTGTTTCGCCAATGAGTTCTGAAACGGGCTCCACGACCGGGCGATTGCACCACAAGTCCAGAGCAATTTTGTCAGCGGCAATCTCTTCAAATGCGATCGACAATGGTTTGCGGGCCACTGAAGAAACTTGCGGGGGAACCATCGAACCAAGACCCTCGCCCAATTGGTTGAAGTAGGAATTAATTTGCCGGGCTCGCTTGGAGGCCAGGGTGACGAGCATGAACTTTGAATCAGCCCGCTCTAAAAGATGCTCGACTCGGGGGGTCATCATGGTGTCGTATGCGCGTGACATAAGTGCTACCTCTACTGTGCGACTGGCCCAGAACGTGCGGGCAAAAGTGAACGACGCATTATAACCCGCGACGGCCCCGAATAATGGCTTCGATCTCCGCCACGGTGTCATCGACCGTATGGTTGACGACCCAATGCGAAACTAGCGGTCGGGCGGCATCGGCTTCGTGAGATGCATGGGCCAACCGTTCGCGCACGCGCGGCGCAGGATCGCCTCGACCAACTAACCGGCGTTCCATCTCTTGCGCCGAAGGTGCATCGATGAAAATCACGCAGGCTTCAGGGAATTTCGCAACGATCTGAGCGGCACCTTGAACATCGATCTCGAGCACGACATCGCAACCTGATGGAGCAGTTGGATTCGGGGTGCCGTACAAGTTGCCCAGAAACTCAGCGTGCTCCACAAACCCGCCGTTGGCGAGGTGATCCAAGAAGGCATACCGACTCACAAATTTGTACGCCTCGGCACTTTCGCCAGGGCGTTGGTCGCGAGTAGTCCACGAACGACTCAGCCACAGTTGAGGGTCTCTGGCCACCAAACGGCCAACAACCGTGCCCTTGCCGACGCCGCCTGGACCCACAATCACAAAAATATTGGGTTGCTGGGCTCCCATGGCGCGCCGGCAGCGAGCGATCGGAAAGAGTTCGTTGAACCGTTACTTGTTGAACATTGCCAACAGGCTGGCGCGCTGTTGCGCACCAAGCCCGCGAAGACGGCGGCTGTCAGCAATGCCGACCTCTTCCATCAAACGACGGGCCTTCACCTTGCCGACGCCGGGAAGGGCTTCCAGGGCGGCGATTACTTTGATTTTTCCGGCGCCTTCATCGGTCTCTGCCATGGCGATCAATTCGGCCAAGGTAATCGAACCCATTTTGAGGCGTTCTTTCAACTCGGCACGCTCACGGCGGGCAATGGCAGCCTTCGCAAGTGCGGCGGAACGTTGTTCTGGAGTTAATGCGGGGGGATTCGGCATGCACCTACCGTAGCAACTTCAACCGCGTCGAGCGGATCGTTGAAAATTTGCACCACAAGGGGCACCGTTGCTACCGACGAATGCTGTTGGCTAAATCTTCTGCTGCGGCCTGCGGATCGTCGGCCTGAGTAACCGCACGTCCAATGACCAAAAGGTCTGCTCCTGCGCTGATGGCCTCAGCGGGCGTGGCTGAACGAGCCTGATCATGAGTGTTGGAACCCTCTGGGCGGATGCCCGGTACGACGATCGTCAAACGGGGCGCCAGCAGCCGGGCTTCATGCACATCTCGGGCTGCGCCGACTAACCCAGTGCAACCTGCCTCAACTGCTTCACGTACGCGCTTGGGCAAAATGTGCGCGGGTGCACCGTTGTCGCTCGTGAGCACAGTGATGGCCAACGACGTCGGCGTGGGCAGCCCCGCCTTCTGGGCACCGTCATTTAAGCCATGTACACCGGCCTTGAGAATGTCCCCTCCGCCTTGGGCATGAATTGTGAGATAACTCGCCCCCAGGGAACCAATGACTCGTGCCGCGCGTTCGACAGTCGTAGGAATGTCGTACAGCTTCAAATCAACAAAAACGTCGTAGCCAATATCGGTCAAGGATCCAATCGCATCGGGTCCAACGGCAGCAAAAAGTTCGAGACCGACCTTGGCGACCTTAAACCAACTTTTCAATTCCGTTGCGAGCCGCATTGCTTGGACCAGATCATCAACATCGAGCGCAATCGCCAGTTTGTCTCGCTGTGGGTGCAGATACGACATGTGATTCCTTGTCTTTGGAACGCTCAGTTGACGGTCGATTTATCAGATTAGTGGTGCGCGGCGTTGGTGAGGTCGACCACGCTGGCCAGCCCTCGAGCACCGCACCAGGTGGAGAGATTTTTGGCCAACTTGGAAGCGGCTCGCGGATCGCGAAAATGAGCCGTACCGACTTGAATCGCGCTCGCGCCAGCCGCCATTAATTCGGCGGCGTGTTCTGGTCGCGAAATGCCGCCAACACCCACGATGGGTAGATCGGGTAACGCGGTGCGGACGTCGAAAATCGCTCGCACGGCCACAGGTCGAATCGGTGAGCCGCTCAGGCCTCCCCCGCCATTACCCAGTAGGGGCTTAAGTGTGTCTGGGTCGATCA
>JAYWAI010000391.1:0-26138 GCA_043782545.1 Acidimicrobiia bacterium | reverse complement strand
GAAACTCAACGTACGAGACGCTCTGGATGTGCCGCTGGCCGATGCGCTTCGGATCGAGTCCCTGCGCATGGCCGAATCGGCCCGCACCGACGAACACCGCGACGCCGTGCGCACCTGGCTCGCCGCCCGTCGCCCCTAGGGGAGGTCAGTCTTCGAGCACCGTAATGGTGCCGGCGCTGCCGTCGACGCGGATGAGCTGCCCATTGCGCAAACGGGTTGATGCCGCCTCGGTTTGCACGACACACGGAATGCCAAACTCACGGGCCACGATCGCCGCGTGCGACATCACACCACCGATATCGGTTACCACCGCGGCGGCCGCGGCGAACAACATCGTGTAACCAACGTCGGTCACTGGTGCCACCATGATTTCGTCGATATCGAGTTCGGCTTCATCTGGGTTGCGAACCAGTTTCACTCGGCCGGTCGCCACGCCCGGCGAAGCAGCGATGCCGGAAAGTGACTCCCCCACGGCCAAGTGGGCGGCCACGGCTACCGGCTCCCAAGTGCCATCGAAATATGCCGGAAGGTGCAGCGCAGCTAGCCGCTCGCGCTCAGCCCGCCGGCGAGCCACAATGGTCGACGCGTTCGCAGGCATGGCAACCAGTTCATCCAGGGTCAAATAGAACGCATCGTCGGCCCGGTCAAAAGCACCGGCCGAGGCTGCTCGCCTCCCGGCTTCGTTCACCAGCAGCCGCACTTGATTGGTCCAGTGCACGGCGATGTTCCGCCCACGTTCACGCAGTTGGATAAACCTCGCGGCACGGGCGGCGTTCCTTCCCTTCAACGTCGGTCCAGAAGTCGGTCCGGATGAGCGCTGCGGTTGTTGGGCAGATTGCGCGGCCGACACCAACAACAGCTCAGGTCGATCAGCGAACGTGGCATTGATCAACTCGCCTTCGCCCGGCCCACGGTGACCCACGACAGCCAGCGCATGATCAAGCCCGGCGCTCACCTTTGCCGATGCCGCTCGCGCCCCGGCCACGTCACCGGCCGCAGCGCGTTTAAGCGCATTCGGTTCGGAGCGCAGCAGCTCGCCTATCGCCGTGACCTCATTGAGTGAGTGCGCGCTGGCCAGATTCTCGGCCGCGATCCCCAACCGGCTCAGCGCCTCTCGGCCGTGCTTCTTCTCGATAGGAGTCACCGTGGCGCTCGCCAACACGACGCCCATACCGGCCATCATCCACGCTTGCGCGTTGCGATCCGCAGCACGACGCAACCGCACACTGAGTTCAACATCGCTTAGCGCTGCCACCTCATATGCCCCGAGGTGTTCGGCGCGTTCGTGACCTTCGAGCAACTCGACTTCATGCTCAAACCGGCGATACAGAGCGACGAATCTGCCAATGAGCAACGCAGTATCTTTGAGTTTCCGTACGCCTTTGGCGTCTGGTTCGGGGAGGCCAAGCGGCAACAAATTGGTGCCTTTGGGTACGAACGTGGCCTGATCGTTTTGTGCTTCTTCATCCCACCCCGGTGTCTTGCGACCCGCGATCGAGCCTGCAGATGCATTCAAAAAGATGCGGTGCCCAAACACACTATTAACCCGCGATGCCCACTCTCGCTCAGTGATGGGCCCCACTCCGAGCAGCGCGGCAATGTGCGCCGATGCTGCTCGCAACGCGCGCAGTTGCACAGAAATCGTCATCGGCGTCAGCGCTCCCGGCAATGCCTCGCTGGCGTTAGTAGCGCTATACACCGGAAATCGAGGGTCGACCCGTCCGTCGAATTCGCCGCATCGCTCGGCGTTGGCGCTCGCCAGTTCAGTGTCGTCAGTCGCAGGCGCGTTGGCTTCAATGATCGTTGATGGCAATGGAATCCAGCCGGGCCGGATGACAAGTTTTCCCTGCCGCATAACGTGGCTCTCGGCGCCGGCACGAAAATCCTCGACAGTGTCGCGAGCGTTCCAACCGAAGCCACCTGGCGTGTCAGTCACGCCGACTTTGGTGGGCTTGCCCAAAAACGCAGCCGCCAAATCGGTCTGATTCACCGACCCTGCGACAACGTCAAGCTCACCGGTCTGGCCCGTTTGGATCGCCCGTAACAACACCACATGCAAGTCGTCAACGTGCACCACAGGCACCTCGACACCGCCAGACAACCCGAGCACCTCAGCCACCACGGTTGGGTCAAGATAGCGCCCAATCGCCAAGCCCGAACGCACGATCAACGTTGCTTGATCAACCGGCGGCGTGCCTCGCATCACGGCGATCCGAACGCCGACCCCCAGCTGTGCTGCCCGCCCGACCGAATTGCTGGACCCAAACGACACCAGCGCATCCGGGCAATTCGTTGCCTCCAACGTTGTGACAACTTGGTGACCTGCACCCCGCAGCAGTTGTTCAAATCGTTGGGAAGCCTGCACGTCGGGACAGTCGACAAATATTTTCACGCCACATCTTAGAGCCGGAGCGTCAAGCGAACGGGCAAGTAACCTACTGGAAATGTCAGATACCGACTTGCCACGAATTGCGAAAACCGGTGCCGCTATAGCGGACCAAATTCGTCGACAAATCGCCACTGGCGACCTGCCGATCGGGCAGCATCTGATGTCAGAGGAAGAGCTCACCGGGCTGTACGGCATTGCGCGCACGACACTGCGCGAGGCACTGCGGATTCTGGAAAGCCAAGGCCTCATCGAGATCCGTCGCGGTCGCGGCGGCGGCCCCGTCGTCACGATGCCTCGCATTGATTCACTGGCCGAGGGCCTCGCCGTAAGCCTGCAATTGCGTGGCACCACCATCGGTGATCTCGACGAAGCACGAGCTCTCATTGAGCCGCAACTCGCCGGTCAATTGGCGGCGCATCACACCGCCGACGACCTCGAGGCACTCAATGCAGCCGTAGCCGAAGCCGCTGAGGCCGCCGATTCCGGCGACCGTCGGCGCGTTGGTTTAGCGGCCCTCAATATGCATGAAACCGTGATGGAACGAGCAGGAAATACCACGCTCGCCACATTTTCCCGCCTGATGCACGAACTAGTTCGCTCGTATTACCTCACTGCGGGCAGCCACTCTGACATTGAAACGGCACAGCGCGCTGCTCGCTCGTATTCACGGCTGGTGCGATATATCGAGGCCGGCGACGTGGACGGGGCGACCCAACATTGGCGCAAACAAATGGCGTACACGAGCACTAACCTGCTCTCTGATCAGCCGCTCAACTTGTTCCCCGAAACCGAATAACCCTCAAAGGACTCAGCATGGCCACCCCCCAAGAAATCGTGCAGAAATTCTGTGACCTCATGGTGCGGCGCGACGCTGCGGCGGTGCGACCGTACATTGCCGATGACGCCGTGTATCAAAATGTCGGCATGCCAGCCACCGTCGGCGTAGATGACATCGTGGCCAACCTCATTGGCCAGTTTGAAATGTTCGCTGATACCTACGAGTACGTCATGAAAAGCATTTCAAGCAATGGCGACACGGTGCTCACAGAACGTATCGACCAGATGACCACGCCAACTGGAAAGCAAGGCCTCCCGGTGATGGGGGCGTTTGTGGTTCGTGACGGCAAGATCACCCGTTGGCACGATTACTGGGACATGGGCCTGGTCATGAAAATGATGACCGGCGAAGACGTCTCGGGTCTCATACCGAAGAATTACTAGGCGCCATCGGCAGCAAACGTGGCGTTGAGCCACGCCTGCCAGTTGACAGTCATTGGCTCAACCGCATCGGCGGCATCATCGCCAAATATGTGAATGCTCATGCCAACCGGAGCACCGAAGGCGTTGCGCCCAAAAAAGCAATAAAGTGCGTCGCTCGAGCGAAGGCTCAGAAAGTTCTTCGACGAGTAGCCGACGGTTGCGCGGAACGATTCGAGGCCCGACGCGGTGATGTGCATCTCGTCACCTGCCGTTGCGGTTGCCGGGATGCCCATCGCGGCCTTTGCCCGTTCGAAACCGTCAGTCGTGACCGACGACATGGGTGCCTGCAGCCCGCCGGGATCGTTGCCTACGTAAGCTGACGCCACACCGTTGAAGTAGGTGAGGTACTGCACCAGCGTGTCGAGATAGAAGTCCGTGTGTTGCTGTACCGCGTCCTGCATCTCAGGCGGACCATCAAGAAAAATGCCGGCATGGGTGTATCGCAAAATCGTCGAGTCGCCATCGCCTGGCGACAGGTGAAAGCCGAGAGCGTTATACCAGTCACCCATCTCCTGACGGGCAACAAACGCGTGCGGCGGGTTCCACACTGCGGCCCCTTCGCCGTCGACGGGAACATCACCCGGGAACAACCAAGCGGTGTGCCCAGCGACTGTCGCCACCGCATTCCAGGCATCCTGCTGCCCAACCGTCAACACGATTTCACGAACACATTCAAACGGAGTACCCATCGAAAAATCCTACCGCCCGACGCTCATCTGACCAACGGTCAACGGGTGGTGTTGGGGAGTTTGGGGCGGTCTGGACGGGCTTCGTCGGGCCTCGGGTTGCCGATGTGGGTATAAGCCAAACCGTTCTGCAATGCCATTTGACGCGGCATATCGATCGACTCCCAAATTGCCCGGATGGTGCCTTGAATCGCAGCTGGCCGGCGGGACGCAATGGCCGCCGCAATCTCGTGCGCTCGGCCCCAAAGTGCCTCACGCTCGGTCACCTCGGTGACCAGACCAAGTCGCAACGCCGTGGCGGCACCGATGCGTTCTTCATTGCCCATCAGCGCCCACCGCAACACGTCACCCAAGGGCACGCCACGTTGCAACATGCCAATGGGCTCGAGGGCTGACACGATGCCGCCGTTGGCGTGCGGATCAAAAAATGTGGCGTCGTCTGAGCAAATGATGATGTCGGATTCATTGATGAAATACTGCCCACCGCCAGCGCACATGCCGTGAATCGCCGCCACCACTGGCTTCCACACTTTGTGATGTTTTGGCCCTAAGAACGCGCCGGGGTCGGATTGATTCCAGATATTTTGCGCCGTCCACCACGCACCTTGCGCAATGTCGATGCCGGTGCAAAACGCTCGCTCGCCGTTGGCTCGCAGCACCACGCAATGGATGCCGTCTGTGTCACGCACGATACCCCACACCTCGGCCATTTCGCCGCACATAGTTTCGGTGAACGAGTTGAATTTGTCGGGCCGATTCAACGTGATGGTGGCCACGTGATCGTCACCTACCTCAAATTCAATTGCTGAATATTGCTTTGTTTCCACGATGGGTCCTTAGGTTGTTGAACAATTAACTACATACGATCTTGCGGGCTTCGAGATCGGCGATCTCGTGAGCTGACATGCCCAACTCGGCCAATATTTCGTGCGTGTGTTGGCCGAGTAGACAGCCTGGCAACGCGACTCCTGGCGTTCGTGACAGCGTCACCAGCGGCGCCAGTCGAACGTGTTTCTCAAAGGTTGGGTGCTCGACATCGGCCAGGTACCCAGACGCCCTACCGAACTCTTCTGACTGCAACACCTTCTCCGGAGGACCGACCTCGGCCACGACGCAACCAACATCATGGCTCAGAAGAAGGTCCTCCCAATACTGGGCGGGTTGCGAAGCAAACACAGCTTCGAGGGCCGAGGCGAGCGCCCCATCGTTGGAGCGTCGCGACTCATACGTCGCAAATTGATCGTCGGACGCCAGGTCAACCTGGGCCGCCAATGCCGCACATAGTTTGCTCCACGATGCCGGAATCGGGGCGGCCAAAAACACCCAGTCATCCGCCGCCTGGTACAAGCGATACAAGGCGTGATATCCCAGGAGCTGATCATCGGCACGCCCAGCCTCACCCGTGCTCGCCCACACGGTGGAGTCGTCACACAACAGGTGCGCCGCCGAGTTCAGCATGGTGGTCATCATGCCTTGGGAAACGCCCGTGCGATCGCGGATTACCAAGGCCAAGGCCATTGCGGTAGCAACTGCCATGGCGGCCACGCCGTCGGCTTGCGCAAACTCGGTCGTGCCAGCAGCGTTGAGCCGCATGGCGTACTCACGAATTTCGTCCATCGACAGATCAGCGCGCTCGGGCACAACAGTGCCCAAGTTACGCATCACAAACCCGGCGCCGGCGCCGATGGTTGGTGCATACGCCGGTCGATTCCCACATGGCCCATCGACCCCGTACCCGGGTGCGTTGAGGTAAATCAACGCCGGGTTGATAGCCCGCAGTGTTGCCTCATCGACACCTTGACGCTGAGCCACTCCGGCTCGAAATGACTGCATCACGATATCGGCGTTAGCCACCAACCGATACAGAATCGCTCGACCTTCATCAGTGTTGAGATCCACCCCGATGCTGCGTTTTCCTTGCATAGACTTCGCCGCTCCGACTTCTGGGAACGGTACGATGTTGCGCATTGGCTCGCCATCAAGTGGCTCCACTTTGATGACGCGTGCACCTAGGTCGGCAAAGATCGCCGTGCCGAATGGCGCTGCGAAAAACGTGCCCAGATCGATCACCGTCACGCCCGCCAAAGGTCCGGAGCCGGCCGAAATCCCATGAGAATCCAACGAGCGCATCGGCCACAACAGCGATCGACACACCGCTCCATGCTCATCCAACATCGGTGCGCTTCGCGTCACATCGGCGGGCGTCGCCGACAACGCAGCCAATGGGCCTGGCATCCGCACCGCACCGCGTTCCGCGTCGACAACGGTCACCACTGAATCGTTGTGGACCATTTGCGGGTGGTCGAGCAGTTCGCTACCGCGCCGCATGGTTTCGGCCCACACGTCGTGATCGTCCTCGAATATTTGTTGCCACTCGGCCAGCGACTTCTGCCGGCACGCATCGAGCAACAGTTCCCAGAACGCCAACCGTTTCGACTCGTCGGGAAACACCGGGGCGCCCGCCCACTCGGGATCGGTAAGCACCCAACTCAAGCCCAGCGCCTTCAACATGGCCACAAACAAACGCGGCTGCACTTGGGAAAATTGCAGCCATCGGCCATCGCTTGTGAGCCCGATCAAGAGCATAAAAATCATGGGACTCTGCGGTACGTCATTGGCGCTGAATGAAGGTGCGGCGTTGAACGCTCCGGGGTACTTTTCGGTGATGACACGCAGGAACCAGTTCCAGGTCGCAAGACCCGCAATGCCTTGCGCGAAGCTGGCGTCGACTCGTTGCCCGAGGCCCGACGTCTGGCGTTCGTGCAACGCCGCCAGGATGCCGTGCAGCGCGGTTTGAGCGGCGGTGTAAGCGCCGTAGGGCACCGACAAAAACGCCGGGCCCTCGCGTCGCGTCATAGCGCTCACTGCGAAGAAGCCACCCAGCTTGGCCATCACGAGTCCTTCGTGGCCCGGCGCATTGGCATACGGTCCGTGTTGCCCGAAGCCGGTAATCGACGCGTAAATCAAGCCAGGGTTCAACTCGCGCAGCCCGTCGTAGCCAAGACCCATGGAGTCGAGAGCACCTGGCCGCATCGATTCGATGAGCACGTCGGCGCCGGCGGCGAGGTCACGCGCCACATCGCGATCGGCGTCGAGCCCAAGGTCGAGCACCACACTTTTGGAGCCTCGAGCCAGGAATGGAAACGACGCCATCTGGCGCACTGGTGAGCCACCAGGCGGCTCGATGTGAACGACCTCGGCGCCGAAATCAGCAAACAATTGACTGGCTTGAAAGCCCGCGGTCATGTTGGCAAATGTCAGTACTCGCAATCCTTCGAGTGGCCCAGCCATTCCTCGAACCTAGCTTGCGCTAAGCACGGCAGGTGCGAATCGAGGCACCGTCACACCACCGGGCACGTCATCCCACGCCACGTGCACGGCGTCGCCAATTCTGATGGCATCAACGTCGCAGTTGACAATGTTGGTCATTATTTTGACATCGTCGGCGTCGGGAAGAGTGACTACCGCAATCACATACGGCACCGTGTGGGCAAGCTCTGGAATCACGGCATGACGCACGATCGTAAAGCTGTACACAACCGCATCGCCCGATAGCTCGATCCACTCAATAGAGCAAGCCCGGCAACCCGGGCAAAAGCCCGTCGCCGGAGCTTGGAACCTTCCACATTCCGTACACCGAGCGGCCACCAGTTGATGACGGCTGGCCGCATCCCAGAAAGGCGAGTTCCACATGTCGGGCGCAATGTCGACAATGTCGGTGCTGGGGGCACCCGTGATATTGGCGCTCATGATTGACCTTTCGACAGCAAGAGTCCAGACACAGGAATGCCGCTCGGGCCGCCGGTGACGAGGGCGATTTCAGCGTTGGGAACTTGGTTGATGGCGGTGCCTCGAATCTGTTCGACAGCCTCGACGACGTGGGTCATGCCAATGATGTATGCCTCTGACATGTTGCCGCCGTGGGTGTTCACAGGAATCGAGCCGCCGAGGCGAATATTGCCCTCAGCCACGAACGGACCCGATTCTCCCCGGCCACAGAATCCGTAGTCTTCGAGTTGCAAAAGCACCATTGGTGAGAAGTGGTCATACAGCAACGCCACATCGACATCCTTGGGCCTAACGCCACCTCGCTCATACATCAGATTGGCCACGGCGCCAGCGCCGGCCGTCGGAAACAAATCATCGGGCATGCCCATCCAACTGATGCCTCGGCCCCATCGACCGTCGCCGCCACTTGCGCACGACAGTACGAATGCCGGCGGATGTTTGAGATCCTTGGCTCGATCAGCCGATGCGGTGATCACCGCCACCGCACCATCGGATTCCATCGTGTAATCAAGCAAGCACAGTGGGTCCGAAATCATGCGAGCGGCGTAGTAGTCCTCGATGGTGATTGCCTTCTTGTGTAAGGCTTTTGGACGACTCAACGCGTTGTTGCGTTGTGAGATGACAACTTCGGCAAAGTGGTCGCGGGTGGTGCCGTACTCGTACATATGGCGTTGTGCGATGAGAGAAAAAAAGTGGCCAGGGGCAAAGGCACCGTACGGTGCCACGAAGTCTTTTTCTGGTGTCGACGGCCGAGCGTACGGACCCGACGCCACCGCCATGGCGTGCCCGAGGCGGCTGCCGGTGGTTTGTTGCAACGTCATGAGACTCACCACGACATCGGCTTGCCCAGTGGCAACGGCCATGGCGGCCAAGCCCACCGAACCGGGTGCACCACTACCGCCGCCAGTGAGCGAGGCCGAGAATTTGATTTCGGGAATGCCGAGGGATTGCGTAAACCAGGTGGTGTCGAAACCGCCGGAGTAGTACGCGAAGCCGTCGATGTCGTCGACGCTGAGCCCGGCGTCAGCGACCGCAGCCAGTATCGCCCGGACCGCCATCTCGTTAGTCGTTTGTGGGTATGACTCGCCGCGTTTGTAGTAGTCGGTTGCCCCGACCCCAACTACGGCAGCTTGACGCAATTCAGCCATTCGTACATCCCCTCTCGAATTCGGTCGCTCGAATCGAGCAATAATTTGAGAATAGCATTGTCAAATTACCTTGTCGAGCGGTACCATCTCAAATATGACCACAGCAATCGAAAAGATTTGGGCTAACTCGGGTGACTCACACTTCATGGAGCCCGACGATTTGTGGCGTTCGACACTGCCCGCCGATCTCGCGGCACTGATGCCCCACAGTGTGATTGATGCCGACGGAGAGTGGGAAACCGTTCACGTCGATGGTCAGAGTTTTCGCCGTAAACTGCTGTCTGGTTTGCAAGCCGAATTCATGGAGCTTTCGGGCCGCGCCCCCGGCCATCGCAACGTGCCGCTGCGCCTCGTGGACCTTGATCAAGAAGGCATTTGGGGCGAGGTCATCTTCCCGTCCCTCGGCATGTGGAACGCATCGTTTCGTACCCGCGTCGCGGTGAAAGCTGCCATCGAAGTCAGCAACGATTGGGTGTACGAAACGATCATCAAAGCCTCGCCTCGCTTAAAACCAACGGCGCAGGTATCGCTGCTCTCGATTGATGATGCTGTGGTTGAGCTGGAACGATGCGCCGCAATGGGCTTCCGATCGGTGTTTTTGCCGACCACTCCCCCTGGCATGACGCCCGACTACAACCGTAATGATTGGGAGCCGTTTTGGGCCGCGGCAGAAGCAGCCAACATGGTGATTGCCTTTCATATCGGCACTGACCCGGTCGATTTCGCGGCCGGCGAAAGTATGGGAGTGACCTACCGGGGCCCCGGCGGCGCGGTGCTCAATTACACAGAGACGACGTTTTCGGGGCAACGGGCCACCATGAAAATGGTGGCAAGCGGAGCTCTGGATCGCCACGAAAATCTCAAAGTGTTGGTGTCAGAAGGTGGGGCTACGTGGGTGCCGTTCCTGGGTGACCGCATGACCGAGGGATATCGCCAACATCACATGATGGTGCGCCCCAAACTCAAGCGCAGCCCGAAGGAAATTTTGTACTCACAGGTGTACGCGTCGTTCCAACACGACGAATCCGCAGTGGCAGCGTGTAGCGCAATGGGCTACCAGAACGTGATGTTTGGTAGCGATTACCCACACATGGAAGGCACGTTTGGCCACACGCAAGAAACTCTTCGAGGCCTATTCGATGGCGTGGACGAAAAGACAAAATTGCGCATCACCCGGGGCGCATTCCTGGACTTGTTCCCCGAAGTCGGAGAACCCGCCGCTCTGTAACATGGCATGCCATGACCACTAGCAACCATGTACGCACCTGCCCACTGTGTGAAGCCAGTTGCGGCTTGTCTGTCGACGTTACCAACGGGCACGTCACACGTATTCGTGGTGACCGCGATGACGTGTTGTCGAAAGGCTTTCTGTGCGCCAAAGGTTCAGTGTTACATCACCTGCATGAGGATCCCGATCGCCTGCGCCAACCCGTTGTGCGAGACGGCGATTCGTGGCGCGAAGTCACGTGGGACGAAGCGTTCGCTCGCGTCGAAGAACTACTGACGCCGTTGCGCCAAGACCACGGCAACAACGCCATGGCCGTGTACATCGGCAACCCAAATGTGCACGGACCGGTGTTGTTGAGCCTGCAAACACTTATGGCTGCTGCCGGCACTACCAACCTGTTCACGGCCGGAACCGTTGACCAATTGGGCCGCGAAGTGGCCAACGGTTTTCTCTACGGCGACCCACGAGCATGGGGCGTACCTGATCTCGACCGCACTGATCTGCTCGTGATTCTGGGAGCCAACCCTGTGGTATCAGGCGGCAGCTTGTGCACCGCCCCAGGATGGCCGGATCGCATCGACGCCATTCGTGCCCGCGGTGGCAAAGTGATCGTGATCGACCCTCGCCGCACCGAAACCGCCGACCGTTCCGATGAATGGCTGGCGATTCGTCCCGGTAGCGACGCCCATCTTCTGGCCGGAATCGCGCACGTGTTGTTTCGGGATCAACTCGTGGATCTGGCCAGCGCAGCCTCCTACACCGATGGCCTTCACGAGATCGCCGCCCTGGTCACCAATCACACGCCCGAGCGGGTCAGCACCCGCACCGGCATCGATGCCGATCGCATTATCTCGCTCGCCCATCAACTGGCTGCAACAGCCCGGTCGGTCGTATACGGCCGCGTTGGCTTACAGACCAACGCTTTTGGCACGATGGCGAGCTGGCTCACTGACGTCGTCAACATCTTGTCGGGCAGTTTCGATCTCCCGGGCGGCATGATGTTTTGTCACCCAGCCGTCGATCCGGTCACGCCACCATATTCCGACAACGGCTTCGTAACAGGTCGGTGGCGCAGTCGACTCAAGGGGTACGCGGAGGCTCGTGGCGAACTGCCGCTGGCCACGCTGCCCGACGAAATTCTCACGACCGGCGATGGTCAGATCCGGGCGCTGATTTGCCTGGCCGGCAACCCCGTGCTGAGTGGCCCAGATGGGGTTCGGATGGACGAAGCAATGGCGACACTCGACGCGCTCATTTCCGTGGACATGTATCGCAATGAAACCAACCGTCACGCCCATGTGATTTTGCCGCCGCCATCCCAACTCCAACGAACTCACTACGACCTGTTTTTCTACCCGATGGCAGTACGCAATGTCGCCAATTACAGCCCAGAGCTTTTCACCCCGACGGGGCTTCGAGAAGAGGACATCCACGCTCGACTCGCGGCGATATTGGTCGGCCTTGGCGCGGCCTGCCCGGCATCGTTGATGCATGACGGACTTATCGACGTGCTCATTGCTTCCGAGGCTGGGGGCATCGATGCGGCGCTTGTCAAAGACTGCCTCGACGGCGAAACGGCATATGACAAAGCCATCGATTTGTTTCTGCGCACCGGACCGTATGGCGCCGGGTTTCCCGGTCACCCTGGTCTTGGCGCCGACCGCCCGGACGGCGGGTTGACCTTGGCCCTGTTGATCGCCAATCCGCACGGTGTCGATCTGGGCGCACTACAGCCAGCGTTCCCCGAACGATTGCGCACACTTGACAGTCGGCTCAACATCGCTCCACCAGCGATAGCGGCCGATGTACCGAGACTTGTTGCCGATCTCGACGAGACACCTGCTGGTTTGGTACTCATCGGCCGCCGCCAGGTTCGATCCAACAATTCGTGGATGCACAACTTGCGCATCCTCACCAAAGGTGCGCCTCGATGCACGCTCCTTGTTCATCCGAGCGATGCCGCCGCTTACGGTCTGGTCGACGGACACCCTGCCACGGTCACCTCACGAGTTGGCACGCTGACTGCGACCGTGGCTGTCGATCACGCGATGTCGCCGGGCGTCGTTTCGCTTCCGCACGGCTGGGGGCACGCCAATCATTCCGGTGCAATCGCTCAGGCGACACTGGGCGAAAACAGCAACCTTCTGACCGACCCGGATGCACTCGACCCGTTGTCGGGTACGTGCGCTATCAACGGAATCCCGGTCACGGTCGCCGCGTCAACTCGCTAGCGCACCGATCAACACGTCGACATCTTCCAACGCGCGCAACGTGTCATTGAGATGGGTGCACGTGGTCGTGCCCACAAACGTTTCGCGGACCCAGTCACGCAGGCCAACGACCGGCGCTCCCACGAGTCGCTCCGCGCTCGCCGCCGCCGATGGGCACTCCATCCACGGCAATGCACCAATGCTCGCGGCACATGACGTGAAGGTCATCGACGCAACGTCGACTTTCGCGGCAATGGTGTATTCGTGAATCACTGTTTCGATGCCATCAACATCGAAGTAGCTATCGCGAAAGAAGCTGTCGATACGGGTGACGTCGCCATCGCGCCACGCGTCGATGCGTCGGGCACGGCGCATCGAGTGCGGCGGAAGCGCCCCAAAATCGTGCCAGGCCAACGTGTCGTGAGCGTTGGCCATCGAGGCCACGACGGGCCCGGTCACTAGCGGCGGGCGCAACCCTTTATCGACGTCGATCATGATGGTGGCACCGGCAGCCCAACCCGCGCACAGGTCTTCATTGCGCTTCATCGAGCCGGGCGGAGGTGGCGGCATTTCGACCCCCGAAGCCGCCACTGCATACCCACTTACAAGAGCAGCTGTGGGCACGTCGTCGAGCAATTGAAAACGGAGCGCGTGTTGCTGGCGAAGGTCCGGCGCTATGTCGGTGACGGCACGACGAAACCCTGATGATGCACTTACGCCGACCAGCGTCTCGATGCCCGCCAATGGCGGCGATGAGACGATCTGTGAAACCAATCGATTCGGGATGTAGTCGATCATGACGTCGACTTCGGCCTCCGAAACCACATCCGTTGCGAGGTCCGCTCGTGTGACCAGATCACGGCCACAAGCGATCATGTGCAATGGACCCAACGGATCGGGCACCCGAATCGAATCGTGCGTCGTGGTACGCCGAACCGAATTCGCACGACGCTCCGGCGTCGTGCTGACCGGGTTATGAGGTCCGCGCCGCGGGTGCATCGCACGACCAATAGTTACCTGCACTGCCGAGTCAACTCGTTCGTCAGTCATCGCACCTTCCTCGGCCATTTCGTGGTCGAATTTGCAAGTGGCGTTTGCAAAGTCCAACGAAGGCTACCCGGAATGTGCCACACTGACGACATGGCAACCGCACCGGTCGCGCCCGTTGGACGTCCACGACAATTTGACCAAGCCACCGAGCGCAAACTTTTGCTGGACGCGGCGCTCAAGGTGATGGCCGCCAACGGTTACGCCACCGCGAACGTGGCCGATGTCCTGGCCGAATCTGGCCTCAATACGCGCTCGTTTTACCGCCATTTCCGGACGAAGAACGACCTCTTCTTAGCGATGTTTTCTCGGGACGCTCACGCAGTCGGGCGACAAATCACCAAGGCAGTGAGTGCCGCCAAAGATCCAGTCGAGGCGCTGGGTGTTTGGCTCGATTCATACCTCGACATTTTCTTCGAGCCGCGACGCGCCGCTCGCGTCGCCGTGTTGCAATCTCCCGCCGCCCGTAGCGCAGAGGGCTATGACGAGGCGCTCAGCGCGGCTCGAGAGCTCCTCATCGCTCCGCTGATCACGTTGCTGAGCGAAGGCGCGGAGTCAGAGGTGATGACATCGCCAGACCCTGAGCACGACGCCTTGACTGTGTTGGCATTGGTGTCGAGCGTGACCGATCCCAGTTGGCTCGGTCAGCATCAAAGCCGATCCGACGCCCGCGCTCACATCATGCGCTTCATCGCCCCGGCACTCGGCCTCGCCACCTGACCTAGCGGCCCAGGGGCTACAAAGACACCCAACCACCACCAGCGGAGCTCAAGCGCGCCGCGTCGATGACCCGTTGCACTCGGTGGCCATCGACCAACGTCGCAGCGTTGGTAGACAGACCGTCGAAAGCGGGCAGCCAATCTTCGAGCATGAGGGCGAGAGACAAAATCGCCGACGCAGCGCGGCGCTTGGGTGGCTCGATCCCGCTCGCAGGCGTGCGAGTGCTACTCGGCACGACGGCCGCCTCGGCTTGATTCACCGATCCGGATACGACCGCCGCCACTTCGTCGCCCATCAGAGGGCCGTCCATGGCTAACGAACCCGCGCTGCCAAACGCCTCAAAGGCCCGGAAGTTCCGTTGATAGGCAACGGCCGTCGTGATGATGTTGACGACCATCCCGTTACGCATACGCAGAGTCACTACCGACGTATCGTCAGCGTCCACGTCGAGCGCTGAACCATCGGGTCGCAAGCAACTCGGCACAGTCGTGCGCACGTCGGCGCACACCGCTTCTGGCTCGCCAAACAGTGCGCAGACGTAGTCGATGTCGTGCGAACCCATACCCATGAGGTAGCCGCCGCCCTCGGCTCGTCGATACATCCACTCCGATTGCAGCCCACGAGTGGGATGCCAAAAATCGGCGCCGCTGCGAGCCAATGCCATGTACGGGTCGCCGAGGTGACCGGCCCGCACCATCTCCCACATTTTTAGGCGACCTGGCTCCCATCGGCCTTCGAAACACACCGCGTGGCACACCACAGCCTCCTGGGCCGCGGCAAGTAGCGAACCAGTTTCTGAAGCGTCGATGCCGACCGGTTTTTCGACGAGCACATGTTTGCCCGCTTCGATTGCGGCGAGCGCTTGCCGGTGATGCATGTCGACCGGGGTGCAGATCGAAATCACGTCGAGATCGTCACGTTGCACGAACGATTCCCAATCGTCGCTCACATCATCGATGCCCAATTTCGCGCCGGCGGCTTGCGTACGTTCCAACCGACGAGAACACAGCGCAGCCACCTCGAACTGCGGCACCATGTTGAACGCCGGCACTTGCACCACCGACCCCCAACCGACGCCAATGATCCCCACTCGCAACGGCGATTTTGTCATAGCCCGACTCCCCCGATTTTGGTTCGATGCGTATGATCCCACGGCATGACCAACATGCCCGAGCCATTCAACCGTTTCATGCTCACTGACAAAGTGGCCCTTGTGACCGGCGGGTCGCGTGGCCTTGGTTACGAGATGATCAAAGCGTTCGCGGCGGCCGGAGCACACGTGATTATTGCCAGTCGAAAGTTCGACAATTGCCAAGCCGTGGCCGACGAAATCACCAGCACCACCGATCGTCAAGCTATGCCCTATGGCTGCCACGTGGGCGACTGGGATCAGATCGATGGGCTCATCGCCGCCGCCTATGGGCGCTTTGGCAAGATCGACATTTTGGTCAACAACGCGGGCATGTCGCCGTTGTACCAATCACTGGCGGATCACACCGAAGCCTTATACGACAAGGTGTTTGACATCAATCTTAAGGGGCCGTTTCGCTTGATGGCGCAAATTGGTTCGCGCATGGCGGCCGGTGATGGCGGTTCGATCATCAACGTATCTAGTGGCGCGGCGACCCGCCCGGCACCCGACACCGTGCCGTATTCGGCAGCCAAGGCCGGCCTGAATGCCATGACGATTGCGTTCGCCAGAGCGTACGGCCCCAAGGTGCGCGTGAACTGCATCCAAGCCGGCCCGTTTCTTACCGACATCAGCAAAGCCTGGGATCTCGATGCCATCAACGTGCATATGAAAAAAGCCTTTGCCATGGGACGCGCCGGCAACCCTGACGAGGTCGTGGGCGCTGCGCTCTACTTCGCCAGCGACGCTTCAAGCTGGACCACTGGCACCATCCTCCCCGTCGACGGCGGCATGCCCTGAGGTCAGCCGACAGCTCCCAATAATTTCTAAAACACTTAATTTCGCTATTGACTCTGTTGAAACTGCCGAGCATAATTCGACTCGTCAGGCGGTCTGGCGAATTGCTCAAGGTTCGGGGGAATCATGACTACGCTAGGTTTTCGAAGCGGATCAAAGCGGATCAAAGCGGACGCCGCGATTTTCTGAAGCTCTCGGTGGTCAGCCTGAGTGCTGCAACTCTTAGTGCACGAACACTCTTTGATTCGTCCCCAGCCTCTGCCAGCCCAATGCCTCCAGAGCTACTGCGATGCGGCCAGCTGATCGAAGTAAACAATCGACTTGCCTACCTCGAATCATCGCAGCAGTCAGCGGGATCGATTTCTTTCTACGACGTCAATCTTGCAACCAGCTCATCCTACGAAATACCGCCCGGCCACTACTCGTCGTCATCTTCTGAACTTCTGCGCATTGGCGACGACTCGCCGTGGGCGCTGAAAGTTATAGCTGGCGTTCAAGTACTGACCCTCCCAACAATTCTGGATCAATCACCAAGCAGAGTTCAAGTAATCCGTTCCGGTCCCGGAGCCTTTGGAGCGATCGCATACGACGAGCCAGAAGGAACAATTCGTTTGTTCCTTATTCATGATGGCGACAATGAATGGTCCGAGGCATGGATCGACGACCGAATAGCGAACGCATACCTAGTCGGTCCCAGAAACGCAACCGAACTCCCGACCTTGTTCGGTGAGATCGGGCGGCCTGGGATTCTTGTTGGTGCACCAGTTTCAGAAGGTGGAACAATGGCACCCGTACGAATCACGCCCGACCTACTGCCCGCCGAGTCGCTCTTTGGCGTGACAAACGCTGTAGGCGACATCGTCGCTGCATTTCAGACAAGTGAGCGCGAATGGGCCATGCGTTCAGTTGTTGGCAGCGCAAAACCCAGCCTTGTGCCCATAACGGGCGGGCACGGAGTTCTCAAATCCTCGGCGATTGTTGGCGGCCACCTCTACACGCTTTCGTCGCCTACGCCTCACGAACGCAGCACGGTTGCACGTGAGGTCACGCCAAAATTTTCATACCATAACGACTAACAACTCGAAGGAGTCACATGCCTTGTGTTTGTCATTCAGCCACAGCATTTAAAGATCAAGGCCAAGTCCTCGCAGGCATTGATGTCTACTACCCAGATGACAACTACCAGCCCGTGAGCAGGTATAACGTCAAGGCATGCAATGATTTCTTTTCGAGGGCAACGTCCTGGGCCAACTCGTTTTCGAGCCTTTGCCCTCGAGGAAAGCCTTCAAAGATCGTTTGCGTCGGATCGGGCGAATTCACAGCGTTGGGGTGTGCTAGCCGCCACGATTTGGGCGGAGCGTTTGACCTCACCGGGGCTCAATTTGTTGGGAAGTATTGGTATAACAACAACTACCAGAGCGACAAGAAGTTCACGATGGGAATCGAGGCAAGTGCGCATCGCCTGTTCACCTACACGTTGGGATACAACTACAACGCGGGTCACCACAATCACATTCACTTCGACGACACATTTTCGGGTCCACAGTTTTCAACGACCCGGTCGTCACAAGTCAATTTCGTGCAAGCCTCGCTCAAGGCCGTGTTTGGGCTCGCCCACACTGTCGGCGGGGCGTGGGACGCCGTGATGGGCGCTCAATCAGCTGCCTTGTTGCTGAACTCGGCAAATCCGAACCCGATCGCTATCGGTGAATTGGATTGGCTCGCGAAGTGGGGCCGCGAAGGTGGGCCCAAAAATCGATACGCCCTATCAGATGTCGTTACCTCGCGGGCATACCGTCTACGCCAGGAAGCGTCGCAAGTGCGCACGCTAGTTGACCGCCAGGTAGTCATCCTCCGAGTCCAGCGAAGAGCCATCTTGGTAGCCACTTTTTGTGGTCAGTTCCGAAGCGGGTACCTAACCTGGACACTCGATCCACCGACGTCAGCGCCCAACGCCGTTATCACTATCGAACTCGCGCAGTTCGAGATCGAGTGGACCGAGGGAGGCGACCTTCCAGCTGGCCTTTTGACCGTTGGATCGCCCAGCGCTCTGGAAGCGGTCCGCGTTTGGGCACAAAGTCCGGGCGTATTGGCTGCAATTCGGGACGCTCTACGACTCCTCGAATCAGTGTGACATGCCTATCCAAACCTTCAGGCGTCGACTAGTAATTATTGCATGCGCGTTGTCAATATTCGCCTGCGGCTCAGCTAAGAGCTCGACGCCGTCGGCAGTAGTCACAACGTCGACCCCGGTGCCCAGCACGTTGATCGCCGACCCCGTAGTTAGCACAGCAGGCTCCGCTACATCCACCGTTTCTCTCGGTTCGTCAACGAGATCGGACGCCGTGGTCACCACGATAAAACTGGCTGAGGAGCTGCAGATCGCATTGGCCCGATATTTCGCCCAATGCTCAACACGGTTTTCATTCGGGTATTTGCCTTCCGAATCGTTGCCTCTTGCAGAGACAATATTTACTCAGGTATCAAACCCTTGGCAACGGTTAGGTCTTGCTCATGGGTTCGATCCATCCACGGGATTCCCAAACGGCGAAACCGCGATCGCGTTCTACTTTTTGCCGCTCGACGGATTTGTTGGCCTCGGCGACAAAACGGAAATACCCGGAGTATCGCCCGGTTTTACGGCCACCGAAACATCTACCGAATTTGGGCTAACCGCTCAAATTGTTACCTCCGACACAAGCTGCCCAAAGCTGGGAATAATGATACCGACCAATACCGGCAGCACCGAATTAGAGAGAATTGTACGAGGGGTCACTATCAATGACGGTTGAACTTGTTCCTCTCAACCCGGGCCACTTCGCTGCACTATACGATATAATTTCGCAACCGCAGGTGCGCAAGTATTGGCGCGTTGGACCACTGTCAATGTCACCGGATGACTTCAGTCAATTCCTGGCATCTGACGCTCAATTGCAATTCACGATAGTGAATACGAATCATCAGATCAGGGGATTCGTCCGGCTGTACGGGCTTAACGCCCGCGATGCGTGTGCTCGAATTTCGGTTCTCACGTCACCCGAACTTATCGGAACCGGGGCTGGCATCGTCGCTATTTCAAAACTCGTCGAAATAGCTTTCCAAGATTGGCCTCTTCGAAAGCTCTACTTCGAGGCCAGCGCTGGCGCCTTCGCCCAATACGCGAGTGCGCTCAAAAACATAGTGATCAAGGAGGGGCTTCTTGTTCAACACCAATGGAATGGATCCTGTTACGAAGATGTCGTAATCGCGGCAATATGGCGAGACAACTGGATGGAAGCGGACTATCGGCACCGCCTCATCGCTTCGGGTCGCCTAGAACCGACAGGAAGCGAACTCCAATAGATGCAGAGTTGGATTGCCGACGCCAACCCCAGCCCTAGATCCCGAAATCCCCCGAACCGAAAGGCGAAAAATTATGAGAACTGGATCCCTAGTTTGGCTCATAGTCGCGACCTCCGCCGTCACTAGTTGCGCAAGCAACCCAACGTCAGTGTCGGCATCTACGTCAGTGTCGGCATCTACAATTCGACTCGAGCAGTCTGTCGATGTATCGGCCGGAGGCATCACAAAAATGATGGTGCCCGCAGAGCTCACAACCTCGGACTCTGGAGGCACGTCGGAAGGCCCGATACCCGGCCTCAAAAGTTACAGTCGGCGCTACTCGACACCACTCGGTGACCCGACCGTCAAACCTATGATCCTATTCGTCACAGTCGAACGTGGCGTTCCTGCTGATCAACAACTCAAGCGAGCCGATGGGGTTCCGTGGGGAAAGCCAATCACTTCAACGATTCGCGGCAATCAAGTTATTGCCGTGGATCGGTCGGCAACAGACACAGTTCTCCTAGCTTGGGCGGCAGGAAAGTCAACCGTCGTTTGGCTGTCAGGCGTAGGGCTAACACAAGACGACTTGGTAGCAATTGGAAACTCAATGGAGGTCAACGCACCATGAAGCGAACCCTGAAAACAAGGTTGTTCGCCGGGGCTATCGTGGCACCGGCTGCTATGGCCGTGCATTCTGCCACGGCATACGCCGACATAGGCTCAACGAATTGGTCTGCCACCGCTGACCCATTGAGCACGGGAAGCTACGAGAATGAGGTTGGGTTTATTCAAACACTGACTCTCGGTATGAACGTCTGCGTTGTTGGCGGATCCTTCAAATACGACGGGATTTTTGGGCCGGCCACCAGGGACCGCGTCCTTCACGTGGAGCATGACATCCTGAATTACGGAGGTGCGCAAATCAACGTCCCAGAGGACGGCACAATTTCTTCGGTCGATTGGAGTCGACTACAAATTACAAAAAACTTTCTTGGCCCGAACGGTATCTACCGGCTGTTATCGCTCACGGGAAGCAAGTACCAATATTACGCTGGGGGTGGAGCCAACCAGGGAGCCTTCTATTACGCCGGCACACCGGGAGCTAAATGGAAGTACTACCTTCCTACTTCGATGCCCGGCGCTACGCCGTTCGATGGCCAGGTGTTTCTGGCGACGACGTCGTTGACGCAAACCACTGTGCAGTGTTGATCTGGCAATGACGGAAGGTTCCCATGGCCAGATGCTCGAGGGTCGGCGCGTAGTTCTTCGTGCGATAGGCCCGGAAGATTACGCCTTCGTATACCGACTGGAAACCTCGCCCGAGTTACTTGTGAGGTGGCGGTTCCACGGTCGTACCCCGAGTCCCGAAGAATCAACAAGGAGTCTGTTTGACGGAGTACTCGCCCAATTTCTTGCGGTCGAAAAGACGTCCGGCAAACCCATCGGCTTCGTCAACGTTCACGATCCAAATCTATTCAACGCGACGGCCCATTTGGCTGCGATAGCAATGCCCGACTCACGGAACGCCGCTCTCATGATCGACGCCTGCATGCCTCTAGTTGAATATGCCTTTGCCCTTTTCCCGATGAGAAAATTGTACGCCGAGGTACTCGACTTCAACTTAGTGCAATTCGAATCAATCGTCGGAAAATTCTTCGAAACGGAAGGCTGCCTCGTCGGCGACCATTACTTCAACGGGCAATATTGGAACAAGCACATTTTGGCAATAACGCGCGAGAAGTGGACCATCGCACGCGAAAAATACATGGGTTTCGTTGGGCTGAAATCATGACCAATTCGGCAATTGCGTCCGTCGAAGACTTCGCTACTCTGTTGTTCGACGAAACTGGAATTCCTGAATTTGGTAACACGTCAACCCACCCGCTTAATGGAGGCGATCTCGACCTCGATTCTCTTGACACGCTTCACATTTTAGCGGTGCTGTTCGAGAAGTTTGGAGTTGAAATTCCCGACCAACTCGTTCCAACGCTGCTTACGGTCCAGGACTTTTATTCGGTGACATTGACGGCGGTCCGCCACGGAGTTGACGGCTATTCCACAGGTCGAACGCCAAAGCACTAGTGCTGGGCGACGTCGAGTTCCAGGAAGTCGGCGAATTTGGCTCGGGCGGCAGCACGACGTGTGGGCAAATGGCCGTTGGGCCACAAGCCTTCGTGAGGGTGATAGTCGCGCAACACTTGACGGGCCACGGTGATCTGATGCACCTCGGTGGGGCCATCAGCAAGCGCTAGCGCCTCGGCGGCAACCATCCAGCCCGAGAATGGCATCTCGTTGGAAATGCCGAGCGAGCCGTGCAAATGCATCGACCGTTGCACAACGTTGTAGAGCACCTTGGGCATTAAAACCTTGACAGCGGCAATGTCTTTACGCACACGCATGTAGTCGTTGTGCTTGTCGATGAGCCACGCCGTGCGCAGCACTAGCAATCGGAATTGCTCGATTTCCATCCAGCTCTCCGCAATGCGCTCCTGTGTGATTTGCATCGTGGCAAGCGTGCCCGTGCGCGTCTGGCGAGCCAGCGCCCGTTCGCACATCAGGTCGAATGCCTGCTTGACAATGGCGATGGTGCGCATGGCGTGGTGAATGCGACCGCCACCCAGGCGTGTCTGCGCGATTGCGAACGCTTGCCCTTCGCCGCCAAGCAAATTTTCATTCGGCACCCGCACGTTGTTGTAGCGAATGTAGGCGTGCGTGCCTTCGCCTTCGGGCTCGTCGCCGATACCGACGTTACGAATGATCTCAATGCCGGGCGTTTCGGCGGGCACGATCACCATCGACATGCCCTTGTACGCACTCACGTCAGGGTTGGATACAGCCATTACGATAAAGAAACTGGCGAAGCGAGCGTTCGACGAAAACCACTTCTCGCCGTTGAGAACCCACTCGTCGCCGTCGCGCTCAAGTCGCGTGGTGAACAGTGTCGGGTCAGCGCCGGCGTGGGGTTCCGTCATCGAATAGCAGCTCGACATTTCGCTGTCCAGAAGTGGCTGAAGGTAACGATCTTTCTGCGCTTGGGTTCCGTAGTGAGCCAAGATTTCGGCGTTGCCGGAATCAGGCGCCTGGCAGCCAAATACGGTCGGGGCCCACGACGAACGACCCAACAGTTCGTTGAGCAATGCCAGCTTCACTTGCCCAAATCCCGCACCCCCGAGTTCGGGCCCAAGGTGGCAAGCCCACAGGCCACGTTCACGAACTTGAGCCTGCAACGGCCGCACGATTTCTAGGGCGCGCGTATCGCTTTTGTCGTATGGGTTGCCCATCACGAGATCCATCGGCATCAGCTCGTTGGTGACGAATTCGTCGACCCAATCCAGCTTTGCTTGAAACTCAGGATCGGTTTCAAAATCCCATGACATAACTGCCCCCAAACGTCTCAAAGAGAAAACCCGACAATAGTGTTCATGACAGAAAACACTCGACGCAGAGAACCGGAGCAATTGTGACTTACACCCTTCCCGACCTTGCCTATGACCCCGGTGCCCTCGAGCCTCATTTGAGCGCTCACATTGTTGAACTTCATCACGGTAAACACCACGCCTCGTATGTGGCTGCGGCCAATACCACGTTGGAAAAGCTGGCCGAAGCCCGTGCCACCAATGAGTGGGCCAACCTTGTCGGCCTCGAAAAAAGCTTGGCGTTCAACCTTGGCGGCCACGTGTTACACAGCATGTATTGGACCAATTTGTCGCCCAACGGTGGTGGCGAACCGACCGGCGCAATGGCCGAAGAAATCAACACCACCTTTGGATCCTTCGCCGGGTTTCGGGCTCATTTCACCCAAGCCGTCAACACCGTGAATGGCTCGGGTTGGGGGTTGCTCACCTACGAGCCACTCGGCCAGCGACTCATCGTGGAGCAACTCGAAGTGCATCACGAATCCACCGTTTTGGGCGGAGTGCCCATCTTGGCTATCGACGCCTGGGAGCATGCGTATTACCTCCAATACGAAAATCGTCGGCCCGACTACATGGCGGCTATCTGGAATCTCATCAATTGGTCCGATGTCGAACGGCGATTGCTGGCCGCCAAATAGAAGCCGATCGGGAATATGCCCATTGCTCCCCCGTCGTCGTCCAAGCACTCGCCGACGGGAAAATTCGGCTACGAGATTTACCACGCCGAGACGCGGACACAGTGGCGGGCATGGCTCGACGCCATCGGCGAGCGAGCCCAAAGTTGAGTCGCGAAAAGCTGAGCCGGCGAGTGACGCAGTCCTGCTAGACAACCGACCATGAAAGATTTCGAACCTGGTAAGAGTTTTCTCGGCGCGGTCGCTCAGCGCTACGACGAGTTCCACGACCGCGGCGATGAAGTCGACGCTGTCGGATTTCTCGGGGGTCTCGCCACCAACGGCAGAGCACTCGAATTCGCGATCGGCACGGGCCGAATAGCGATCCCGCTGAGCACGTCAGGAGTCGAAGTGGATGGCATCGAACTCTCGCCGGACATGGTGGCGGAATTACGAGCCAAACCCGGTGGCGATCGGCTCAACGTCATCCTGGGCGACATGACGCAAGCCACCACTGGGACAACGTACTCGTTGGTGTATTTGGTGTTTAACACGTTCTACAACGTGCTAACGCAGGACGGCCAAGTCGACTGTTTCATCAACGCAGCGCGACATCTCGATGTTGGCGGGTCCTTCGTCGTCGAGGCGTTTACCCCGGGTTACCTCCACCGGCTGCGTGACTCGCAGTACGTCGACGCTGAATCAATCAATGTGGGCGAGGTACGCCTTGATGTTGGGCGTCACGACGCGGTGAATCAAATTCTGGACGAGAGCCACGTGTCGCTGTCTCGCCATGGCATCAGCGTGGTCCCGGTTGTCGCTCGATACGCATGGCCGAGCGAACTCGATCTCATGGCGCGAATCGCCGGGCTCAAGCTCACGCATCGACACGGCGGTTGGAACAACGAACCGTTCACATCAGACAGCAAACTCCAGGTCTCGGTGTACACCAAGCCGGATCACTAGGGGTTGGCGAACTCGAGGCCACCTTCGTTGAGTGCGGCCTGGAGGCGTGGGATGGCGCTCGGGCCAACGCCGTGCAATTTGAGTAACGCTTTTGGGTTCTGTGCCGCGAGAACTTCGAGAGTCACGATGCCCTCACGCTCCAATGCCCGACGAGCCGGGGCTCCAATTTTGGCCAAGAAAGCTGCCTCCGGTTGACGACTGCGTTCGCATGTCGGGCACGTCGGACATGACGTGCTTTTGAAGTACGTGTGACCAAGCGGGCACGTCCGCTGCGTCGTCGTCGTTGCCATATTTCGCATCCTACCGCTACGTCGCGAATGAATTTCTTCCACCATGTTGCCTTCCAAAATCTATCGACTCGGTTTGCAATTTTAGTCGAACTGGTGTACGATTACCGGTATGGAAGTGCTGGTTGACGAAGCGTGTGAGAGGTCGCTGGAAGAGCGGATAGCGCACGTGTGTGGCCATTTGAATGTGTTGCACGCCGAGCTTGTCGACATGGTCTGTGAAGCCGCTGAGACCGGTGCGTGGGAAGTGTTCGGGATCAAATCGTTGGCACAGTGGGTAGCGTGGCAAACCGGCCTCTCACCGGCCTGGGCCCGCCAGATCGTCACGATCGCCGAACGACGCGGCGAGTTGCCGGTGTCGTTTGATGCGTTCGCTCAGGGACGGGTCGCGATCGACCAAATGGTCACGGTAGCGGCGAAGGTGCCCGCTCCGTTCGATGCGCAAGCCGCCGAACTGGCGCAAGTGTGCACCGTGACGCAACTTGGGCGGGCGTTCAACAAACACGCCTTCCCCGAACCTGTAATCGATCCGGCCTCGCCGGTGACCCCGGTCGCGGAACGCGATTACGTGTCGTATCACGCCGATGATCACGGCAGGTTCCGTCTCACCCTGGCATGCGACGCCCTGCGCGGCGCCACGATTTCGGCGGCGATCGACGAGGCACGAGACGCCCTGTTCACCGCGGGCAACACCGACGTCACCCTCATCGACACCATTGTTGAAATCGCCCAACGATCACTCGCCACCATCGATTCTGTGTCGCGCGCAGATCGATACCGGGTCCTGGTCCACCTCGACACCGACGGCCTGTTCCTGCACCAAGGCCCACGCCTCCCAACCGCACTCCACGACAGCCTCCTGTGCGACGGGGTACTCCAACCCGTCTGGGAAACATCCGGCACACCCATCAACGTCGGACGAAACCACCGCACCGTCCCCGAACGCCTCAGACGACTCATCGAACACCGCGACCAACACTGCCAACACCCCACCTGCACCAGCACCCACCACCTCGACATCCACCACATGGGTCTGCCCCGGGTTTGGTTGACTGTTTTTGTTTAGGGGTGTTTAGGCCGCGTGTGCGGTTTTGTAGATGATTTCATATTCGATGGGGGTGAGGTTG